>PLLX01000268.1 GCA_003141415.1 Bacteroidales bacterium | reverse complement strand
AAAATGGAAAATGCTGCCATAATCCGTAAAGCAGCACGTGATTTGATGATCCAGAATCATTCTCTCGATGCATTTGGCTTTGAATATGTTGAATACTATCAGATCGTAAGAGACCTGACTGAAGAATACCGTCTCCTGTTCATAGGCTGGGTGGCAGGATTTGATAAATGGGATTATATAATTGATCGTTGGGGACTGTTTAATCCTCCGGGTGTCGGTCCATTTGACAAAGACCCGGACGATGATATACCGTTTCATGGTTATGAAGAGGATCCAGGAGAATGATTGTATGATGCACCATTGCCTTACGAATTCCAATAAAAATAAACGTCATTGCGAGCGAAGCGAAGCAATCGCCATAAGTAACCAGTATCCCTATTAATTTCTGCCTACTTAAAAGGATTGCTTCGTCGCAAGCTCCTCGCAATGACGGTGGAATAAATTGGAATTAGCCGCGTACCGTTTTAAAAAGCCGCGCACCGTTCGCCGGGTAGCTAAATGCGGTGATTATTGTTATTAATCGCCGCATAATGTGCGGTGAATAAACGAACGTCAGAGATCAATATTAAACATGCTTCTTAAATAATCGTTGATCTTAAATCGACCCCGCACTAAATTATTCCGGTTCTCACCACATTTGATTAATCTCAAATCCCTAAGAATTTAGTATCTTAGACTTACAAATTTAAAGGAGTTTATTGCGGATTAGAGAGATGATTTTTTTCTAAAACTATATGAACTTGAAGAAACCGTTAATACAAAGAAAAATATGAATCCAAAAAAGCTACAAGTTACTTCTCCTCTCATTTATGAAAGAATAAAGGAGGCACTGGAAGGTAAGTTAGGAAGTGTTGTGAGTTCATCGAAGGTAAAAGAATTGCTTAAAGTAAAATATGGTATCAATGAGAGCAGTGTTATTCCTTCAGATTATTGTTATAACCGGATTAATGCAGGTATAAAATTCGATAAACATATTTTCGAATATATTGAAAGGGGCAAATACAAATATCTGGGTGAGAATTATTCCTATACAGGGTTAATTTTTTCAAAACCTACTGGACAGGGTAAAGAAATAATAGTTGGTGAGTGGAAAAACGGGAAGAAATTTATGAAGGAAAATTCATAAATCTGAATATGGTTGGAACAAAATTAATTTCTGATTCTCTCTTGTGAATAAATAATAGGCTTGCAGTCTACACTGGGTTTTCAATTACCTTCCAGTACTTTAAGATCTCCCCATATGTTCGGTGCAATAGTTCTTGATTCAAACAAAGGAAACCTTGTCTCCGAATTAAGCAAAAGGAAGATTTATTTAAGTCAACGCGGTAACTAGGTTCGTTTTTCGCCACATTTGCATATATCTAGACAAGATATTACCCGCTTCTTGAAACGATGAACAAACTGTTCAAATGATCCGCTAACCGATCGCCGCATACCGTTCCCAACTCAGTCCGATTTTCACCGTATTTGCATATTTCTGATAATGACATGGAACGGTTTTTGGAGACACTTAATGAGTTATTCAGATGATACAATTTTGCTTTCTTCGTCTGGAAACAAAGAACCTGAATATCCTATTTATATATTGAAATAGGTTCAGTTTTCATAAGTTTTTTACCTTTACTTAATGGTAGATGTACATAATCAGAAGACCAGAAGTTATAACATGAGCCAGATCAAAGGCAAAAACACCAAACCTGAGATTGTAGTAAGGAAGTTTCTGTTTGCTAATGGATTCCGATTTAGATTACACTCAAAGAAGTTGCCTGGGAAACCTGACATAGTGCTCCCAAAATATAAAATGGCAATTTTCATTAATGGATGTTTCTGGCACGGACATGAAGGATGCAGATACTTTGTTGTACCACAGACCAGAACAGAATGGTGGATCAATAAAATTGTTCAAAATAGGCAAACAGATAGTGAAAACTATACAAAATTAACGGCCTTGGGCTGGAAAGTAATTACTATATTTGAATGCAAGCTGAAGAAGGAATTTAGAGAAGTTACATTAAATGAACTCATCACCAACATATATTGATCTTTTTGCAGGAGCGGGAGGGTTGTCAGAAGGATTTATTCGTGAAAGATTTCATCCTGTTGCTCATGTTGAAATGAGTAAGGAGGCATGTGATACTTTGAAAACAAGATTAGCATTTCATTATCTCAACCAAAACAAAAAATTAAACCCCTATTTTTCTTATCTGCAAAACGAAATTTCTAGGGAAGAACTTTGGAAAATAATTCCTCACAAAATAATTGATTCAGTAATCAATGATGAAATTTCAGGCAAAACAATTGAAAATATTTTCAAACAGATTGACGAGAAACTTGATTCAAAAAAAGTTGATTTAATAATTGGAGGTCCACCTTGTCAGGCGTATTCTCTTATAGGAAGAAGCAGAGACCCTAACAGAATGGAAGGCGACAAAAGAAATTTTTTGTTTCGCTACTATGCTCAATTTCTTTTTCGATACAAACCAAAATACTTTGTATTTGAAAATGTATTGGGATTACTCTCGGCTGGAAGTAAAAAATATCTGAATGAGATGATTCAACTTTTTGAATCAATTGGTTATTCAGTTGCAGAACCAACTGTTTTGAATGCAGAAGAATACAGAGTGTTACAAAGAAGAAGAAGGGTGATTATCATCGGACAAAAAGGGGGGAAGAAATTTCATTTTCCAAAACTTGAGGCGATTGAAAACAACTGGCAGATTAAAAAAGATTTGTTTTTTGACTTACCCAAATTGAAGCCAGGAGATGAAATGCCGATTGCCATATACACAAAGCCAATTAATGAGTATCTTAAAGAAACTGAAACTCGAAACGGAATTGACTTTGTAACACAACACATAACTAGACAGCACAATCCCAGAGATTTGGAAATCTATTCCATCGCTATTGAAAAGTGGTTGCATGGAAAGGAAAGATTGAAGTATGATGAACTTCCTGACAGGTTGCAAACTCATAACAAGAAAAATATTTTTCTGGATCGCTTTAAAGTAGTTGACCCAACTGGACACTCACACACGGTTGTTGCACACATTGCCAAAGACGGTCACTATTACATTTATCCAGACCCGAAACAGGTTCGATCTATTTCTGTTCGCGAAGCAGCAAGAATTCAATCTTTTCCAGACGACTATTTTTTTGAAGGCGGTAGAACAGCCGCTTTCAAACAAATTGGAAATGCTGTGCCACCTCTTATGGCAAGAGCAATAGCTGCAAAAATCGCAAAACTATTTTAAAAATGAACACATATAAAGTTGGTCATTCTTATGTTGACGATATAGCTAATTCTAAGAATAAGGATCAGTTTGTTAAATGGTTACCCGGGATGGGGAATTCAGGAGGAATAAGGCCTGTAAAATTTAAGAATATAAAAACTGATTTTCCTGCATATATTATCTTAATCACCAGACAAACAGCACATCATCATTATAATCCATGGGATGACATTGTGGATTATGTATCGGGTAAAATATATTATTGGGGTGATGCCAAATTTAATAAGGAGAAAAACTATAAAGATTTTGCCGGAAACAAGATACTGCTGAAAACTTATGAAAATGTGTTGGATGCAAATTACGAAACAATTCCACCCATCCTGCATTTTTCAAAAACAGAAAGCGGTAAAGTTGTCTTCAATGGTTTATGTGTAATTCGAAAACTGGAAATGACATGGTATGAGGACAAAGGAAAGCTGATTAAAAATTACCGAAGTGAATTAATAATTCTTGACGAAGAAGAAGTCAGTGTTGCTTGGTTAAACGAAAGAGTAAATTGTAAAATCCATAGTGAAATAAATAAATTATCACCTCCAATTTGGAGAGACTATGTTAAAGGGCGCACAAAAAAAATAGAAGTTTTTAAAAAGGAAATTAAATCCACGGAAGAACAATTACCTAAAGAAAACACAGATGATGCTAAGATTCTTAAGTCACTTACTGATCTTACTCCAACACAATTTGAAGCAGTATTTGTTGAACTTTTCAAAGAGATGCCGCACATTCACCATAATATTTTAAGAACAAGAGCTGTAAAAGATGGCGGCTTTGATTTTATTGGTGAGTTTACAATCCCTTTTCCATTGAAATATAAAATTGAATTTCTCGGAGAGGCAAAAAAGTACGGCAAAAGAAACAGCGTGAGTCCTGAAATGGTATCGAGGCTTGTTGCAAGATTGGGTCGTGGACAATATGGAATATTTGTTACTACCTCTTATTACACGAAACAGGCGCAAACGGAAGTACTGGAAGATGGGTACCCTGTAAAATTATATAGTGGTATTGATTTAATAAACTTTTTTAGAGAGCAGAGATTAATAGATAATGGGGAAATAAAGAAGGGTTGGCTTAAATCTATAACTAATGAGATTTGAGATGAAAGGTGTTAGTGAAATATTATCAGAGGATGCATATCCAAACCCCGAATATCTTATCAAATCTATTGCAGAGCAAGGATACAGTTTGGAGTCTTCATTAGCTGACCTAATGGATAATTCTATCTCTGCGAATGCAGATAAATTAGAAGTGCTGATTAAAATGGATCAGGAACCATTTATTTTGTTCATTGCTGACAATGGTGAAGGGATGAATGAAGAATTTCTTAAAGCAAGTATGCAGTTCCCTAGTAAATCACCAGAAGATACAAGACATACGCTTGACCTGGGAAGATTTGGATTAGGAATGAAAACTGCATCATTTTCTCAGACAAGATGCTTTACTGTTTTGTCACGGAAGAAGGGAACCAAAAAATATTTCGGCAGAACATGGGATGTTAATTATCTGAAGCAGGCAGGTAAATGGCGATTGCTGATTAACACAGATGAAGAAATTCAAAAACTAATTGCACAATATCGTTCATTAAGTGAAGGACACATAAACCGGTTTGAAAATTTTGAAGCTAATACAATAGTTGTTTGGAAAGGACTTTACAAGTTTGAGAGTTATCTGGAAGAATCAAACAGACAAAACGCATTAAAGAAACAGATAAGTGAAGTGACCTCTGATTACCTGTCTTTGGTGTTTCATCGGTTTATGGAGCGAAAGATTAATCCGTTAAAAATTAGAATCAACAATAATCGAATTATCCCCTTTAATCCTTTTCCTTCTGTTAATGACTTCCGACCTATAGAATTCAAGCAAAAAAATTTCAGCACTGACACGATTAAAATAGAAGGATTCGTTTTACCATCCAGAAGCATAGATGAGAGCCAAAGTGGAATTTCTATCTGGACAACGAAGAACAGAAGTTTGATGGACATGGAGGGAATTTATATTTATAGGGCAGAGAGGCTAATTCATTTTGGTGGATGGAATGGATTAATTAAAAAAGTTCCAAGACTTCAGTTAGCCAGACTTCGTGTTGAAGTCGGCAATAGTGTTGATCATTTATTGCATTTAAATGTGGCAAAATCTCAAGTTGTAATTCCACATGATTTGACAACGGCATTCGAGAAATATATTGAAGAATTGAAAATTGAAGCCGAGAGAGAGTTCTTCAATAAAGGCATTCGCAAGTTTTCAAACAACCGCAGTGAGGATAATGTTCAACTGTTTGAAAGAAAGGCATCCAACAAAGGAACACTACTTGAACTAAATATTAATTTCCCATTGCTCAGAACATTGAGGGATGGATTAAAAAAGGAGCAACTCACAAAGCTGAATTTAGTCATTCGGATGATTAACACAAGAATCAATCATATCAGACAAACACATGAGGAGAAAGCCTTTGTTGGAATTGAAGAGCAGGATGGATTATCATTGAATAATTTTATAATTTGTATAAACGAATTGAAGGAAAGTGGTCTTTCATGCGAACATATAAAAAGTGACATACTTCCAAATCTTGGTTATACAGAAGGCTCAATTCCAACAGAAATAATGCAACTGCTAAAGTAAATTTTATGGAGAATAAATACATAGACATAATAATCAAAATTATTGCAAGAAAGGCAAAGGAATATTCATTGAATAACTCTCTTTCGCCAGTCTATTTTCTGAATCTGTTACCTGAGATAAAAGATTCGATTCTTGCAGGAATAAAATTATTTGGGTATCCAGAAATTGATGAGTTGACTTTGAAAAATTATTATGAGACTGCAAAGAATCAATATTTATCTGTTAATCCAATTGACATTGACCCAAGCAACTCATTAACTAAAAAAGATTTCAGGACATGGCTGACCGCTGACAGAAAGGAGCAAATGAAAAACTTCTGGAATTACAGTGACAGGTATTTCACACTTCTTGAAAAGGCGGGTCGTTCTGAAAAAGTTATTGAAGAAACACAAAAGACCAGTCTTGAGATATTGGAGAAAATAGGAGACCCAAAATCGAAGGAAGGATTCTATGTTAAAGGGTTAGTCGTGGGTAGTGTACAAGCTGGCAAGACACAAAATTTTAATGCAGTAATAAACCGAGCAATTGATTCCGGCTACGGATTAATAATTGTTCTTGCAGGTTTAATGGAAGATTTGAGAAATCAAACTCAGTTAAGAATTGAAAGTGATGTGGTAGGCGAAGGTCTTGATATTGACACCGATAATTTGGTAAAGAAAGGAGTTGGAACTATAAGAAGATTTGGCAACTTAGGAGACACCAGAGTCACTCAGGTAATTTCAATTACATCCGCAAAATCCGATTTTAAAAAATCATTACTTGATGCTGATTTCTCTCTGAATCAAACCAACATTCTGGTATGTAAAAACAATGTAAGTGTGCTTCGCAATTTAATTGTTTGGTTGCATGACTATTTAGAAGTAAACAAAGACCAACATGATATTCCATTGTTAGTTCTTGATGATGAGGCTGACAACGCATCATTAAACAACGAAGGAAAAAGAGGAAGGGAGTATGCCTCAAAAACAAATGGGCACATCAGAGCTCTGCTTGAATTATTTAAGCGAAAAACATATTTAGGTTACACTGCGACACCATTTGCAAACATACTTGCTGATAGAAATGAAGCATCTGAAAATAATTGGATTGTAAAATATAAACTCAGAGGTCAACAGGAAGAAAAATCCCTTCCACAAGTACCCAATCTTTTTCCTGACGATTTTATTGTGTTGCTCAATCCGCCAACAAATTATGTCGGAGCCAAACAAATCTTTGAAACAGTTAAGCCAATAGAAAACAGATTACAATTAAAAATTCCTTTGGTTGAGATTGTAAATGACAATATTGAAAATTTTCCAGCCAGAGTTTACGGACAAAACAACGGAGAATTAATTGGGATTCTCAAAATCAACAGCCTTAATGAATGGGAAGAGAGGTTTGGGCAGTTTGGTTCTTATTTGGATTTTGCTGATTACAGGGAATACAGAAGATTGACAAGGGCATCAAGACCTGGAGATAATTTTCCCACACACTTACCCGATTCAATTAAAGAAAGCATCCACTGTTTTATTCTTTCGATTGCAATTCGGGAAAGCCGGAAACCGGCAATGATTAATTCTACGATGTATAGTCCACATAATTCAATGTTGATTCACATTTCAAGATATACTTTATGGCAAAACCGTCTTAGGGATTTAATAGATATTTATGTGAGAGACTTGCAAAGTAGTTTGCTGCTTGATGATCCAAGTAATCCAAAGTCGGTCTTTTCATCTTTTGAAAAAATATGGTACAAGTACTATTCAAATATTATTGAGCATGTCTCTGACTATTTACCGAAAGGATATGATGACGAGTTCCTCAAGCCAATCAGTTTTGAAACAATCAAAAATAAATTCCTGACAGATGCTATAAAAGACATAGATGTTAAAGCAATTAACAGCCTGATGGGAGATAAACTTATTTACCCAAGAAATACTCCGAAAAAATATATCGCAATAGGAGGAAACAGATTGTCCCGTGGATTTACACTTGAAGGTTTAAGTATTAACTATTTTGTTCGTTCTACAGATTATACAGATGCTCTTCTGCAAATGGGAAGATGGTTTGGCTACCGTCCTGGATATCTGGATTGCTGTAAACTCTTCATCACCCGTGATTCAATGGAGAAATATGATTTAGTCACCAGAACCATTGAAGAACTCGAAATTGAATTTAGGAAAATGGAAGAGAAAAACAGGAGACCATCTGATTTCATTCTTCGGGTAAAAAAGCATCCTGGTGCTCTTAAAATTACAAGACCATCTATTCTGAGAGATACTTTGGAAGTGAATTGGTCTTACCAAGATTCTTTGGAACAATCAACAAACTTTGACTTACGAAAGAAAAAGATAGAAGATGTTTGGGCACAATTTAAAAACTGCATTGTCGGCAAGTTCGATTTTGAAAATAAAAAGAAGGAGGATGGAAGTGATGCAGGTTTTCTTATTGCACAAACAGATATTTCTGGAGTGTTAGAAATTCTTAAACAGGAAAACAATTTTGGAAATGAAACATGCGACAGCATAATAAAATTCATTGAGAGATGTCGGGAAGTGAATAAGCTAACGAATTGGACAATAGCAATTAAGACCACAGGTAGAGCAAAAGAGAATGAAGGGAAAGGAATATTAAAAAAGAAAGAATCCAATTTGCCTATTGATATTACAATGACAGTTAGAAGAGGTCCTTCCACAGACGAGGGGGTGAAATATTTTAGAGAAAAATTTATTCTCGGTAAAATCTTTGGTGCATCTGGAAGGTCTGCTAATCTTATTTCGGCTGGTTTAGACTTATCTATACTGTTAAGCAAGAAACAGATTGAACAAGCGGAAAAAGAGTTTATTGAAAACAGAAGAAATTATTATCACGGAAAATTTCCTGACTGGACGAAAGAACAGGTCAATAAGAAGGCAGAGGAAGTAAACATTCCGGAAAGAGTTTACCGTGAGAAAATGTCAGACCAAGAAGGGCTTTTGGTAATTTACATTTTGGATTCTCATTATGTGTTTCTCCAAGAAGAAGGAAAAGAAAAGGATTCGGAACTAAAAGAAATGATTGATAAGGAAGGCATTGATTTAAACATTCCACTGATTGGTTATGCAATTGGTTTCCCCCCTATTGAACCAGACCCAGGAGGAGTTTATGTTCATGGAAATTATGGATTTGAAGATGAAGAAGCAGAATTGGAATTTAACGATGCAGATTCAGAATTACCTTCTGATGCAAATGAATTATAAATATGACAAGTACAGAGCTAAAGCAAAAATGGTCAGGGCTTTCAGACAATACTGTCACAAGTGGTTTCAGGTCGCTGAGAGTAACTTCTGATTGTATCTGCGAACTTTTTATTGGAGTTAGTAAGGAAAATAAACGATGTTTAATTCTCGCACTACCTGCAAACAAACATTTAAACTTCAAGGGAATCCAAAAAGAAAATTTATCCATCGAATACTTCTTGGAAAAAAACTTGATTGTACTTCAGTTAATTGATAATGATTACTACGACCTCTTTGACGACCTTATACTTTCTCTATATCATGGGATAAAAGACATAAGTCAAGTTGATGAATATTCAAATCATTTTATCGAGGCTTTTTATAGGTGGAGTGAATTCTTTGAAGACAAAAAATCAGATTCACTTTCAGAGGATGCAATAAAAGGTCTCTTTGGAGAATTGTTGGTTCTAAAATCTTTAATCACTGACCCCAATAGAACAGAGATTAATTTCATCTTGAATTCTTGGAAAGGTCCTTATGATAAGGGGAACGATTTTGAATTGGAGACAAAAAATTTAGAAGTGAAAACAAAATCACCATCTGGCATTGATGTAAAAATATCAAGTGAATTTCAGTTGGAGGTATCCAAAGGAAAGGGGCTTGAACTGATTGTTGTTTCCTTGTTAAGCGACGTTACTGTTGGGATTAGTATTCGGGAATTAATTTTTGAAATAAAGAAATTGGTTCAGGAATCTTCGGGTGAGAATTCAATATTATGGAAAGCATTGAGCCAGAAAAATATCACCGCAAAAAATTTGAGTCAGTACGATAAATTTAAGTACAAGCCTGTAGCCAGTATTTCATACGAGTGTGCATCTGATGATTTTCCCAAACTCAACAGGTCAAATATTCCTGATGAAATAAATGGTCTCAAATACAACTTGAGAACAAATCTTTTGACCCCTTTTATAATCGAACAAAGAGATTTTTAATATGCTTATTCAAGAGTTCCTGAATTACAGGAAAGATTTACTCGATACCTCAAAAGATGAAGAGGGATTTGTACAGCAAACTCAATTGCTAAGTCGAATTCTTCCATTAATGGTTGATGCAAAACTACTTGATTCCGAAGACTGGAATGACTCATACTTTTTAAATCCGACTGAAAATTTAAAGTTGAATGGATATACAGTTAACGAATCTTCTGAACGACTTCAGCTTTTTATTATTGATGAAGGAAGCATCGAGATTAATGCTTCTGAAAAGGACTTACAGATTACTACCAAAAGTCATTATGATAACCAGTTTAAAAGAGCAACTAAATTTTTAAACAAAGCAATTAAAGGATTCTTAAATGATGAAGTTCAGGATGCTGATCCAATAAGACCTTTATTATCTCAACTTTCATCAACAACAGGTGCAGAACAGTTTGATGTAGTTGAAATTTTTTTAGTCAGTGCTACAGCTACAACAGAAACTCGTGGTACAATACCACAACCTAAGAGAATAGAGTTTGAAGATGAATCAATAACAGTCTCCTTTACAAGAGACCGGGAAAGAGTAAAAAAGGATTTACTCATCATTAAGAAATTGATTGACCTCAATTTTCTGTATGATGTCATGATTTCTCAGGGCAATAGAGAAGCATTGGTAATTGATTTCCAAAATTTATTCAACTACAAAATTGAAGTCATAAAGGCAGCAGAAGAGGAATACTTTGAATCCTACCTCTGTGTATTACCTGCTCAAATATTATCTGACCTTTACAAAAGATACAGTTCAAGGTTACTTGAAAAGAATGTCAGATCATTTCTGCAATTCAAGGGTGCAAATAAGGGAATAAGAGAAACGATACGAGTATGTCCAGAAAAATTTATTGCATTCAATAATGGGATTACTATTACTTCTACTGCAAAAGACTTTGCAGTAATAAATGGGAAAATGTTTATTAAGTCCTTAACTGATTTTCAAATTGTAAATGGTGGGCAGACAACCGCAAGTATTTATTTTACTCAGAAAGACGGGTTTCCAATTGACAGAGTAAAAGTAATGGCAAAGATTAATGTAGCCTTAGATGTTACAGAAGAAGGATTAGACTCACTGATTTCAGATATAAGCAGATATTCAAATTCTCAAACCAAAGTTTCTAATGTTGATTTAAGTTCAAGAAACCCTCACCTAAATAAACTTAAAGCCCTTTCCGACAGCGTTGTTACGCCTTCCGGTAGAAAATGGTTCTTTGAAAAATCAAGAGGTGAATTCAATACCAAGTTAAGAATTGCTGGCTCAAATAAAGCTAGGATTGAAAAGGAGTATCCAAAGAATTATCGTTTTACAAAGGAGCAGTTAGGTAAATATTTTACAGCATGGGGAGAACAGCCATTCACCGTGAAAAAAGGCGGAGAAAAGGTTTTTAGATACTTTTTAGAAGAAATCACAAGCGAGACCAAGGGAAAGAAAGTTGTTAATGTAAACAGAGAGTTTTATGAGGAGTTAATTTCCAAAATCATATTGTTTGTTGAATTGGAAAAAATATATGGGCAGGGAAAACATGCAATGGGGCAAATAAGGTCAGCAGTAATCCCATATTCGATTTCCACAATCTACATTTATACAGATGGTGCAAAAGGAGGAAAGCAATTTGACCTTTTAAAAATCTGGAAAAAGGAAAAGCTTGCGGATGATTTGGTGTCCTTCTTTACTGAATTGATGGAGTTGATGAATGAATTGATTAAGAAGTATTCTGAGAGTGAAGACTATGGCGAATATGCAAAGAATAAAAAATTGTGGGAAGACATCTCAGATTCCAAGGAGATTACTAAATTCATGACCTCTAAAATTGCTCTGGAAATTTTGAACAAATATTCAATTCCAATTAAAGAGAAAAAGAATGCGGAAGAAAAGGAAGTTGACTTTGAAAGAGTACAAATGAATATTGAGGTTCTTTCTAAAGGAATGGAATTTTACAATGAACTAAGAAAGAAATACAATGGACTATCAAAGTTTCAGGAGAAAAAAATCGACAG
Source organism: Bacteroidales bacterium (assembly GCA_003141415.1). Taxonomy (GTDB): domain Bacteria; phylum Bacteroidota; class Bacteroidia; order Bacteroidales; family VadinHA17; genus LD21. The sequence continues at coordinate 8,564 of PLLX01000268.1, read as the reverse complement.
TATTATTTCTGCAATAATTAAGTTGGAAGATTTAGGCGAAGACATTCTAAGATTTGAAAACAATCTAATGACAGAGATTCGTAAAAACAATCCTGAAATATTTGACCAAATAGACATAACGCAGAATTACCTTCTTGAAAGTACCTTGAAGTTTATTGTTTTAAAATACAATCAAGCACTTGAGAAGGGAATTGGTTTAGAAGACTATTTTATAGTAATAGAAAAGAAGGCTACAGAAGAAAAAAATAAGTACGGATCTGTATTTAATAAGATTGCACTTAATCTTACAAAAGGAATTGCCCCTTCGGTTAAAGAGGTTCAATTAGCATCAAACTATTTCAAGAATGATACTTCCGATAATACCCTTAGTGAAAATACAAACCTTTCGGTTCCGACAATTAATCTCAGTATTCTAAAACAAATGGTTGAATGGGATTCCCGAATGAAAATTTTGACACAAGGTGAAAGAACCTATTTAGCAGATTTTGCCTATGAACTCAAATCCTTGAATTCATTTCATAAAACGAATGCTGAAAAACATTTAAAAACTTTATTGAAAGCTGGATTTAAATGGAAGTAACAAGTTTAATGAAATTTCGAATTATGATAGACAAAATACACAGCAGCAATCAATTAAAACAATTTTATAATGAATTGGAGGCTATGAATTTTTTAAAAATTTAAAAAGATTTTTAATATTAAGTCTCAATATTCCTCCTGAAATACTCCTCAGTCTCCTTATCTTTAAAATACACATAACACCCCTTCATCCCCCGGGTCAGAAGTGTTCTGTAAATATTCTTTACATGCTTCTCAAAATTCTCAGGACTTCTTTTCAGCATTGGGTCTTTAGTCGCAGTAATATAAGCTGAAATTTTGCCGGTATTTTTGTCAACGCACAGATCATTTCCTATGATCACACCGATATAATCGAATTCAAATCCCTGTGCGGTATAAATACATCCAACCTGTTTTATACCTTCTGTCCGGTAGGCCCATTCATACCACCTCACATAACCTTTTGGTATTGAGGTTATCTTATCGTGAGTCTCCCAGGGCATAGCAAAGTCACCTATTTTAACATCCTTTACCAGTTCACCATTGCCGTCAACTTTGTTGCTCCATGGCCAGCAGAAACCAGCTACCATTCTTGCTGAATTTGCTTTTTCCTTCTCCTTTTTAACCAGAATATCCATTACCTCCTGTGGTGAAGAAAATATTCTGAAATCAAACTGATCATCCTTTCTGAATATTCTTTTTTCATCAGAATAACCCAGTACAGATTCAATCCATAACAGATAATCGTTGGATCCCATGCACCTGTATTGCGTTTCCAGTGTAACTTCATGAACCCCGGCACCGAATTTCTGTGCAGCTTCTTTTATCAAGGTTGTGCTACCCACTTCCGATGATCTCACATTCTGCTTGTCATCAATAAAAAATACTGTTGTCTTTGCACACCTTACAAGCTGATCCATCTGTGGCATATCTGTCCGGTCTTCAGGTTTGGTATACTGATGATTGCTGTTCTTTTCAATCCTGTGAGCTTCATCAATCAGAAGAATATCAAATTCATTTTCTTTTGTCCTGCTGGGGATAAACCTGTAAAGATTTGAGAACATTATCTCACCACCTCTGCCAACAAGTTTCTGCAAACCTGAAGTAAATGGTTTGGATTTACATCCATAAAGAACATTCTTTTTCCTGAGTGCTGCTTCAGCAAGAATATTCAGAGCGATAACAGACTTGCCTGTTCCTGGTCCGCCATTCACTATAATTACAGATTTTTCGTTCTTCTTTTCCGACATCCTGTACCTTGCCCAGATAAGATTCTTTGCAACAAGCTGCTCATTCAGAAGTGAAAAGACAATATCGTTCTTTATTATCTTATGGACATTCTCCAATAGTTTCTTTGAAGGATGCAGGCGGCTTTGCATGAACCGGTTGAATATTTCAAATCCAGAGCCCTTTTCAAGCAAATCCCTTATTCTGATACCGAGTAATTTTGTGTCTTCTTTTGTAAAAAGCGGGAATTCTGCAATCAGTTCTTTGTAAACAGGATTATGAAGACCTTTTCCATCGGTTCTTGAATAATTATGACAATATGCACAACTGAATAGCGACAGTGTGGGCTCTTTCTCAAATTCCTCTACAAATCCCTGCATATAATAATGGTATCCCTTCACCTGCTGGGAAGGGTGGGGGACTATCCTTTCCCGGCCACCTGTATATGTCTCAACAAAATTACCTTCTTCTGCCAGAGCCTTAACGCTCGACCATTGCTTCAATTCTATCAGCACTACATTTGAGATATCATCCTTTCCTTTGCCAAACAACAGGCAATCGAGACGACTCTGATTATAAGGAACCTCATATTCAAGAGCCACAAAAGTATCGTGAATGCTGCCCAGCTCAAGAAGATCTCTTACTCTCGAAAGACTGTTCTGCCATGAGACAAATTCAGGAATACCGGGTTCTTTCCCAAGTCGTGCTTTATAATTTCCCGACATGATATCGGAAATGGTATTTTCCCTGACATCATCAATAAATCTCTCGGAAGGAGCCTGGTAGATTAACATAAAATTGGTACGCGGTACGCGGTTTGCGGTGCGCGGCTGATTAATTTTAAAACTTTCTCTAAATTAAGAAGTTTTTCTAAAATTCAGTTAAAGAGTAAAGTTGTTTCCAATTCTTCTTGTCTTTTATCCTAATTGCAGGCTAGTCTCTTCCTCTTCATATAATGTTTCCAAAAATAAGCTCCAAATAAAATTATTAACAAATGGTTTACAAAACGGAAAATATAATTATATTTGTAAACCAATAATTATTTTATGGACAATACTTTTAAAGATCGTTTTATTGCTGCCAGAAAGATGTCAGGTCTCTCACTGAGAGAACTTGCTGAAAGAATTGGCGGCGAGATAAGCCGGCAATCACTTCATAAGTATGAACTTGGTGATAGTAAACCTGGAAGTAAAACTTTAATTGCTCTGGCTAACGCTCTTTCTGTTTCAGTTGACTATTTTTTTATAATTCCCAAAGAGAATATTGAGCTTACTGAAGTTGATTTCAGAAGATATTCATCCAAGCTTACTAAACCGATGCGTGAATCTGTTGCTATGAAAGCAAAGGATGCCTTCGAGCGATATAACGAATTGGAAACTCTATTAGGTATAAATGAACTTGTATCACCTTTCAATTTCAAAGAGACTATCGAAACCAAAAAGGACGCAGAAAAAGCTGCAATTTCTTTAAGAGCCCAATGGAATCTTGGTAATGATCCAATATCAGATGTTGTAGAACTTTTGGAAGATAATGGTTACAAGGTTATTGAAATTTCCGCGCCTGAAGGATTTGATGGGATGAAAGCCTCTTACAAAAACAAAAAGTTAATTGTGTTCAGGAAGATTGAACCAGGTGGTGATGTGGTAAGAAAGCGTTTTACCTCTTTACATGAACTCGCTCATCATAATCTGAAATTTTCGAAAGACCTTGATGAAAAGCAAAGGGAGAAACTATGCCACACTTTCTCCTCCGCATTTTTGTTTCCTGAAGAAATGGCGCGAAAAGAGTTTGATAGAGAAAGATTCCATTTTTATGAGAAAGAACTTATTATACTGAAAGAAAAATGGGGCATTTCAATTTCAGCGCTATTTGCCCGAGCACTGGATCTTGGTATTATTTCCTCATATACATTTAAAACTTTCAACATAAAATATAGGGAAAGACAGTATCACAAACCTGATAAGGAACCCGGAAGATTTATGTCGAAAGAGAAACCAACCCGGATGGAAAAATTGATATTTCAGGGATTAGCCAAGGAGGTATTAACTTTAAATGAAGCAGCCTATTTCGCTGGAATAAGCGGTTGGGAGATGCGGAAACAAATGTCTAAGATGGTATGAAAGTAGCAATAACCGATGTCAGTGTCTTGTTTGACCTTTTTAATGTTGGAGTTTTACCGGAATTCTTTGGACTTGACCTCGAGATATATACTACCGATTTTATTTATAATGAAATATTGCATTCTGCTGAAAAAGATGAATTTGAGATATTTGTCAGAAGTGGGCAGCTTAAAATTATTGTTGTGGAAAATAATGAGCAAGAGACTATTTCCAAAATGGTTCTAACTTATGCAAATAGATCAATTGCGGATAAAACAGCGCTTTTTAAAGCAAAGCAATTAGAATGCATATTATTGACATGTGATGATAAATTAAAAAAGGAGGCAATAAAGCAAAAATTAGAAGTTCATGGTTCGATCTGGATAATTGATCAATTGGTGGAAAATGATAAAATCGACAAGAAAAGAGCAATTGAAGTCATTGAATCATTAAAAACGACAAACGCTTGGGTGCCTGTTGATGAATTAGATAGGAGACTTAATATGTATAAAGGGAAGGGTTAAAGATAAAAAATAACCGAAGCCAATGGAATAAAGCTTCGGTCAGGTTGAAAGAGTTTCACTTGGCAGTTTACATCTTTCTTCTGTAAATGTAAGAATATTTTAATTTCTGCAAAATTTATTCCTTGGCAGAACTTCAGACGCCTTAGTATCAAATGGTCTGATAGCCAAATACTATTGTGAAATGGCAAAAAATGGAAAAGTTGGCGACGGTCATCGGATTGGTGCTGTTCGAAAGGCTTTGCGGCGTAAAGGTTCAAAGGCGTAATGGCATAATAGTCCTGCAGTCCTGCGGTCATTAAACCAGATTACACCACGAATTTAGTCCCCTTTCCGAGACCGTCATAATGTTTTCTGAGGACGCCTTTCTGATTTGGAACTTTTTGCCTGAATTAGTTTTCCTGGCAAATTTGCTCCATGTACTGCCACATGTGCAACATTTTTTTGCACTGCCCTGGCAATTTTCATAACTGATCTTTCAGCGACGTCAGATTTTGTTTTTCGTTCAGCTGAAACAATTTCGATTTTAAAATCAACATCCAGAGCTTTTTTTATTCTGGTCAACATCTGCAAATTGATTATTTTTTTACCCTGATAAAGCTGAGTTACATAACTGGCTGAGGTGCCGGCAAGTTTTGCCAGCTCTTTCCTGTTTATTCCACGTTCATTTGTTATTTTATCTATTTCACTCAAAAACCTGTACATCAGGAGTCGTGTTTCTATGATCATCTTATCCGATTCGCTTAAAGAATCTGACAGATCTTTAAATGATTTTTCTACAAAACCTTTATTACTTAAACTCATAATCATACCCTCCTTTATTTTTGATTTCATCCCTTATTGAGTTCCCAATATTTTCAGGCTCTCCTGAAAACAATTTGATTAATATAATATTTCGCCATCCTTCTTCCATAGTTTCCTTGCACAAAATAGAAGCTTTTAATCTTCCTCTTGACAGAATCATAACATAATATCCGTCAATATTAGTGAAAGATTTCAAATCACAATACTTTTCGCTTATTCGTAGTCCTTCCAGAATTAATCTGTTAATTTCTTCAAACTCAATATTATGAGTTTTATATATCCTCAAATGCCTCAGAATCTCATCAAATGCTGTGACATCAACATAGATTCTTATTCTGGCCTGTCTATTACATTTTATAAATAACGCAATATCTTTCACAAAATTAAGCTATAGGTTAATTATTTCCAATTATTTTATCAATTATTTTTCATTTTGTATTCTAAAGGTATTAAATTTCAATTATTTGAACAAAAAAGGCATAATGGAATGGAAAGGCACAACCGCAAGAAGGCATAAGGGCGATAATAGTCCTACAGTCTATGGGTCATTCTGGTGATCAGGTTTCTTATAATCCAAATTATGTGATAATTTGATTTATCACACTATTAAGTGAAAATAAAAGGTGCAACAGCGTAACGGCATGACGGCATAAAGGCTCAAAGTCACCTCAGCTACAACCTTCGCTTAAGCTCCGGCTTTCAAAGAAAGCCTGGTGGCCGATGGAGTGAATGGGAAAATGTGAGAGTGAGAGTGAAAGAGTCTAAAATTGAACTTTTCCAATAATGCTATGTTACCTAATACCTTATTATAAGGAGATTGACTCAGCTTCTTCATTTTATTTTATTCACTAAAAATATTTACTTATGCCAACAGTAGTAGTCCGTCACAAAGTAGGTGACATCAATGCATGGCTGAAAGGTCATGAAGACAGAACCCGGTTATTTGCTTCTGCAGTAACCAGTTTTAAAACGTTTCAGGATACTGATGATCCAAAATCTGTTGTAATGGTCCTCGAAGTAACAGATATGGATAAACTTAATTCAATTATGACTGACCCCAAAATTCAAAAGGATAAAGACAGGCACACGGTTAAAGATCCTATTATTGTTTCTGTCCCCGTAAAGGTATAACAGGTTAATCCCCCTGATTAAACTTTTCAAATGTGATGAAGTGCAGGGAATGGTGAACATGCAGGTAATGTCCTTCAGGACAATCAAACCAGATGTAAGTCCATCCCGGCCTTCACATATCTCTATTAAATGCCATAATTATTATTACGGAAATCCCTGCAAAATAATTTTTTGGAGATAGTAATTCAAAGTACGACACTAAGTTGGTGTAACCAGAATTACAATTCGTCAAATTATCGACAAATTCCGCAACTTCATTCAACAGAGTTCGTTTCAAAGTCAAAAGGTCTGAATATAAAAGAACTTAACATACGCAAGCCATGAAACCGGAAAAAGGAGAATACTGGAAGACCAGGAAAGAAAAACTCCTTAAAATGCATAAGAGTCTTTCCCAAAAAGACCTCGATTTTGAAGTAGGTGAAGAAAATGCCATGCTGGCAAGTCTCAGCATTAAGCTTGGGAAGAGTAGAGAGGAGTTGTTGAAGATGATTATCATGCTTTAGAAACAAACTCTGTTACCTTTATCCCCCATAATTTCGGAAATTGTATTTTCTCTTACATCATCAATGAATTTTTCAGAAGGAGCCTGGTAGATAAGCATAGGTTTTCTGGTATGCGGTTACCGGAGCCAGGTGTGCGGCTGGAATATCCCATCATTTACAGTTCGTTATATTTCTTTGCGGTTCCCTTTGATTTTTCAACAGGATATTTTTCTCCGTTTTTCCTTATCTTTTCGAGAACAATCTCCTTAACATCGAAACCATGTTTTCCCGCAAGCAATAAGCTGAAGGCAAATACGTCAGCCAGTTCTTCTTTCAGCTTATTCCTGTCAACTGATTCTGATTCTTCATTCGTTTTCCATAGAAAAAGCTCATTCAGCTCGGCCGCTTCAATTGATATGGCAAGTGCAAGGTCTTTTGTATTATGAAACTGCGACCAGTTTCTTTCATCTCTGAACTTAACGAGTTCGTCTGTCAGGATTTGAATATCATTCATATGTGTTGGATTGGGACACTAAATATAGTGAAAAGGAATATGAAATAATTTTTATAAATTGCATATGTCCGCTGCTATTGTATATTATGTGTTCACTTTTCAGGAATAAATTCAGGAATGAATCCTTTCGGTTGAATAGTCATGATTATTCATCCGGTGGCACATATTTCATCACCATTTGCACACACATGGGGTTATCATATTTCGGTCATATTTCTAATGGAAAAATGATTTTGTCCAAATCGGCTCAGATTGCATATAATCTATGGTACGAATTGCCTGAACATTTTGCATTCGTTTCGCTGGATGAATTTGTTGTCATGCCAAATCATGTTCACGGGATTATTATCATTCAATCCATGACCGCCGTAGGGACGTTGCATGCAACGTCCCTACAAAACACAACGTCCCTACAACATCCAAAAAACCCCGTGCGGATGATGCATGCAACATCCGGACATCGCAATGAATTTATGTCAATAATTTCGCCAAAACCCGGATCATTGGCGACGGTTGTCCGGTCATATAAATCTGCAGTTTCAAAAAACATACATTTATCCGATCCTGATTTTTCATGGCAGCCACGGTATTATGATCATTTAATTCATTCTACCAGGGAATTGGACCGCATCAGGGATTATATTATCAATAATCCTGTAAAATGGGATGATCATTAAAAAATGTTGTAGGGACGTTGCATGCAATGTCCCTACAAAACGCAACGTCCCTACATTATTTCCATGAATCCAATTAAACAAATTGTTTATCTGTGTGTTATACAATCCAAACCTTTTTAGCGAAATTAACCACTAAGAATATTCAACCATTAATAACAGCCTTATGAAATACGTATTACTACTTGTGGCACTTTATGCTTCACTGAATGCATATTCCCAGGACTGTACCCTGGCATCGGCTTCGCAAAAACCAGGTATATGGAAAGAGGGTATGAAAGGCTCTGTATCGGGCATCCCGCCAGCTGACCTTGACAGAGAGAGAAAAGTTGTTGCAGAAATACATCTACTGATAAAATCAAAATACTCACCAACCGGAGTTGAGGCTGATTATAATGGTTCATATGACAGACCCGATGCAGAAGCACCGGTTAATCTTTACAACTATAACATTTATTTTTTGCACTATTTCTGCGAAGGCAATATCATTAAAACAGATCATGAAACATCAACAAGTTTAACTATTTCCGCAAACAGATTTGATCCTAAAATTT
>PLLX01000065.1:5851-10285 GCA_003141415.1 Bacteroidales bacterium | reverse complement strand
GACAATTCAGCTAAATGGATTGAATCAGAAACTGAAATTACCCAAAAAGAACTTCCATCTTCTGTAGTAATGACTTTAAACAAAGATTTTCAGGATTATAAAAAAGGCCATATCGAAATTTTTGAAAGTCCTGAAATGAAAGGTTTTGAATTAGGTCTGAAAAAAGGAGAAGCATCACTTGAGGTCATTTTTGACAATAAGGGGATTATTCTCAAAAAGACAAATGTAAAAGAGGAAGATGAAAAAGCTGAAAAAGTTAAGAAGTAGTTAATAGGGTTTAGTTGATTAAAAAACCGATATGATGACCGGTTTTTCTATTGACTAATTATTATTATTATTTAATTTCCCATTTATGTTTTCTTCAAATTCTTTTTCTTCTTTTGCGTCTTCTATTTAATCTCTACATATTGAATGATTAGAAAAACAAATTATTTTTATACATAATGAATTCACACTATATTAAACCTTTTATTTTTGTTGTAATAATTCAACTCTTCTTTTGTGCTTTGTTAAGCGCCCAACAAAAACTCAATACCACAATTTCGGGTAAAGTATTTGATAAATCCACTAATGGACCACTGGAATATGCAACAATTACTTTAATAAGTAAACCATCGGGAAAAGTAATAACGGGTACTGTGGCCAATGTGAAAGGAGCATTTGCGATATCCAATGTTCCTTTAGACACCTATATGTTAAATATTGAGTTTATTGGTTATGAAAAGACAACACTAGATAACGTCAGCCTTACCAGCAGTAAGCATTCAGTTGCATTGGGAACGGTTTTTCTTTCTCCTTCAATGCAGAGTCTTCAAAGTGTGACAATAGTTGGAGATAAACCTATCGTTGAAAATAAAATTGATAAAATTGTATATAATGTCTCAAATGACATTACTTCACAGGGTGGAGCAGCTATTGATGTACTCAAAAAGGTGCCACAGGTAACAGTTGACATAGACGGAAATGTAGAATTACAGGGTAATTCCAATATTCGTTTTTTAATTAACGGCAAGCCTTCAAGCGTGTTTGGAAACAGTCTTGCTGATGCTCTTGCATCTATTCCTGCCAGTCAGATTAAAAGTGTGGAGGCGATTACTAATCCGGGAGCCAAGTATGATTCACAAGGCACAGGAGGAATTATTAATATTATTCTATATGACAATAAGATGCAGGGGGTAAATGGTAATATCAATTTATCCGCAGGGTCGAGATTGGAGAATGGCTCTCTGAATCTGAACATAAGACATAATAATTTTGGTATCAATGCTTTTTTTAGTGGCAATGCTGCATTAAAATCTGAGTTGCCATATTCTCAAAACCGTTTCGCAACTGACACTTCTGCTAAAACAATTACCAACATGCTACAAACGAGTCGTACAGATTTTATAAGAAATGGCTTCCGATCAGGTGTTGGTTTTGACTGGAATATTACAAAAAATGATATCATTACAGGCTCTTTGGGCTATAATCATTTTGGCAACAGTAACCAGGGGCTTATAAATCAGGAAGAATTAACAAGTGATTATTTATCTAATCCAATCTCGGATATATTTTCTTTACGTAATTCAGACAGTCGCTCCAGGACTGGATCTATTGACTATAGCCTCGATTACAAAAAGAAGTTTAAAAAAGAAGGACAGGAATTGGAGATATCCTACGATGCAAGCAACGGGAAACCTTATAGTACTTATATTCAGTCGCAATCATATGAAGGACAAGCGATTCCTTTTTCAGGATCATCAAGCACAAATCCTGGAACAGATAACGAGATAAACTTATCAATTGATTATGCACATCCTGTAAATAAAAACTTCTTAATAGAGACAGGGGCAAAGATGGTAAATGAGAATATTACCAGCATTGCTGATGTTAGTGTATTCAACCCTTCAAATGATCAGTTTATACCCGATCCATTTCAATCATACCATTTTAATTATACTATGAAGGTCTATGCAGGTTATCTTTCTACAAACTTTAAATTGGTTAATTGGCTTAATGTTAAAGCAGGAGCCAGATATGAATATACTGATGTGAGTATTGATTTCCCAAATAATACTATTCCTTCATATGGTACTTTTGTACCCTCGGTTGTTTTGTCACATGATTTTAATAAAGGCCAATCTTTGAAACTGGCATATGGGAAACGCATTGAACGTCCGGAGTATAGAGATTTGAATCCCTTTATCAATTTAAGTGATCCGTATAATATTACAACAGGTAATCCATTATTGAAACCTGAAATTGGGAATAACTTAGAATTAGGCTATAGTAATACATTTAAAAAGGGAGGGAATATTTATATATCGTTGATAGAACGCATCAACACTAGCGATCTTAAACCGGTGACCACATTCTATCCTACCTACCTGATAGGTGATTCAACTTATACTAATGTATCGGTTACCAACCGACAAAACATAGGAGAAGAATATAATACAGGTATCAGTGCATCAGGTTCATATCCTATCACAACTAAATTAAATTTGCGTGGAAATCTTATGGTTACGCATCGCTATACTGTAAATAATACAGGCATCGGCGACCAATCATCAGGATTAAGGGTCAGGTTTAACATGAACGCAACTTACCAGCTACCTAAAGATCTGGTGTTTGAGTTATTTGGTTTCTANNGGTAAGACTCCACAGTTTTTCATGTATACTTTTGCTTTAAGAAAATTGTTCTGGGATAAAAAAGCAAGCTTTGGATTTACTGCATCAAATCCATTTAACAAATATGTAAGACAATTATCTACCATTTCCGCAGAAAGCTATACATCGACGAATATACGCCTGATGCCATTGCGGTCTTTTGGAATCAGTTTTATGTACAAATTCGGTAAGATGGAATTTAGTAAGAAGAAGGAGGAGGATAATAATAATTTTATGAACGATACCTCTCCATGAGCCATGTAGTACCAATTAAAGTTATTATAAATGTTCGAATTTGTTGCTCTTTTATGCTAAATATCTCATATTTAATCTTTGAATCTTGATATTTACGTAAAAGGGGTCAGGTAGCTCTTACAAATTACAAAAGATATGTTTATCCATTTTAGTAAAATCTTGAGTAGGTGGATAAAAAAAAATGGCTTTGTGCGTTGTGCAGTATAATTTTGAAAACAGTTTTCCAGTAGGATTGTTAAGGTATAGCTAGATATATCTCATTATAACTCAGAAGAATATTGGATTTTTTAAATTGATGTATATAATATTCGACTAACTCATTAAAATTAAATCAAAAACAATGAAAAAAACGATCATCATCATGGCAGGTATTTTCCTGTCTTTACTTGGTCTTAATGGCCAGAGTGTTTCCAACTTATACAAGATTGTCCAGCAAATCCATCTGGGTGAATTCTTAGTTGGATGGATTTATATTTAAAAATACTTGACCTGTACTATAATTGCCTCGTAACTTTATTTCGAGGCTTACAATTTAAAATTAGTGGCACCACAAGGAATCGTTCTGATGATTGTGACTTGCCATATAATATATATCAAAAAAAATTTATAATGAGAGGGATATAAGGAACTTCTTTTTACGTTTTACTTAAATAAACATATTTCTCCAATTTCTTTTTGTGGTTTCAGTCGTTTCGCTTGTTAAGGATTACATATTTTTTTTGTTGTTTCTTTATTAACATAATAACCAAATAAATTCCAAATTGTCTCAGAACAAAAAAATGTTACTTATCAATAAGAAATACTTTTTTCCGATATATATATTTATAGTTCTATCTACCNNTCCCAGGTATCTGAAAAAACGATTATAGATGGCTTTGTTATTGATGCTAAAACAGGCGTTCCGCTTACCGGTACATCAGTTTTTCTGGCTAAGACAACTGTTGGAACTTTAACTGATAAGGATGGAAAATATAGTATTGAGACATCATTTAAAGCAGATACAATTCTCTTTTCATTTATAGGTTACGAAACCGAATCACGAAAGATATCGATAGGTGTCAATCAGACTATCAATATAAGATTAAAATTATCGGCAATTGTTCTCAACGAAGTGAAAGTAAATCGGGGAAAAACGAGCTACAAAAACAAAAATAATCTTGCCGTCGATCTTATTGAAAAAGTAATTGAGAATAAGGATGCAAATAAAGAAGAAAAATATAATTACCTGGAATACAAAAAGTATGAAAAATTACAGTTTGCTTTAAGTAACATAACTGAAAAGTTCAAAAAGGGTAATCTGTTTGGAAAATTCAGGTTTGTCTTTGAAAACATAGATACAACAAAACGAATAGGCAATAATGTTCTTCCTCTTTATATAAAAGAATCAATATCTGATCATTATTATAGAAAAGATCCTGAAGCTATAAAAGATATAGTCCGTGACGAGAAAACAACGAATATTGACGAATATCTTGATAATAAAGGTATTTCTGCACATCTTGATTATTTATATCAGAATATAAATATTTA
>PLLX01000065.1:0-5830 GCA_003141415.1 Bacteroidales bacterium | reverse complement strand
AGTTTTGCTGTTAGAAAGATCGACATGGGGTTAAATAAGAATATAAATGTTGATTGGGTACAGGATATCACTATCACGCAGGATTTTGAACAGTTCGGACATAAGACCTGGTTGCTTGCAAAAGACGAAATCTCAATTGATTTTGGTTTAGCTAAAAACTCAATGGGTTTGTATGGGCAACGTACTATTACCTATAAGGACTATAAAATCAATGAGCCTATTGATAATAAAGTCTTCAGAGGCCCGGAGAAAGTTGAGAGGCTTGAACCATATGCAAGCGGAGCAGAATTTTGGGAATCAAAAAGATATGTACCTCTGACCAAATCAGAAAGTGGAATCTATTCAACGATTGACAGCATAAAAAAGATTCCCGCATTTCAAAGAAGGATGAAGATACTGCTGTTAATAACTACCGATTTTCTGAATCTGAATAAAGTAGAATTAGGACCTTTCGATAGTTTTTACAGCTATAATCCAGTGGAAGGATCCAGGTTCAGGCCCGGAGGGAGAACTACACCTGAATTCAGTAAAAAATTTAATATTGATGGTTACCTTGCATACGGCCTGACTGACAAAATGCTCAAGTATAATTTAGGTTTCACCTATTCATTAACACCAAGGTCAATTTACGTATTCCCTGTTAAATCAATCAGGATAAGTTACCAGAAAGAAGTCAGAATTCCGGGTCAGGAACTTCAGTTATCAGAGGATGATAACATATTATTATCCTTAAAAAGAGGGATAAACGATAAATTCTTTTTAAACAAAACTTTTAAAACCGAATTCCTTAATGAATTTGAAAATCATTTTTCTTACCTGGTAGGGTTTAGCTATATCAGGCAAGCTCCATATGGTAATCTACATTTCAATGCTGATAATTATTTGTCATTGATAAATGGAATCAACAATATAAATATATCTGAGTTTTATCTTAATCTGCGTTGGGCTCCCAATGAAACATTTTATCAGGGGAAATTATACAGATATCCCGTTCGTAACAAATACCCGGTTATTCAGTTAAAATGTGCAGTTGGATCAAAATTGATATATAACGATTTTAATTATCTGCGGTTACAGATGAGTGCAAGCAAAAGATTTTATGCTTCAATTCTAGGATATGGGGATATTACATTTGAGGCAGGCAAAATAATCGGGAATGTACCTTATCCTCTCTTGTTTATACACAGGGCAAATCAGACATATTCATATCAGAAGAATTCTTACAGCATGATGAATTTTCTCGAATTTGTTAGTGATCAATATGCTTCGATTAATGTAGAGTATTGTTTTAACGGGTTTATTTTAAATAAAGTCCCTATGGTAAAAAAACTCAAGCTTAGGGAATTGGTGACATGCAAGGTTTTATACGGAGGGCTTAGTAAAGCTAATAATCCTGATTATCAGAATAATCTGTTTAAATTTCCGACGGACATTAATGGTATACCCCTGACTTATACGCTTGGGAACCAACCTTATGTTGAAGCAGGTATCGGAGTTTCAAATATTCTGAAAATATTCAGGATTGACTTCGTCAAGCGTTTTACTTATCGGAATAATCCTTATATAACAAGTAGTGGATTCCTTATGCAGTTCAGATTTGATATTTAAAGATAGAATTCTTCCATTTTGCAAGTCATTAATCAAGTACCTGATCACATCTGCAATTTGTTGGGAAAGATATCGCAATGAGCGATAAGACAATCCGAAGGGATCCCCATTTCCAAGACTTAAAAATATAAAGGATCACTGTTAATTGTTCAATAAACTTTGATAAATATCGATGAGTTTTTTTCTGATAATGTCTTTATCAAACTGTCTAAGTAATTGTTCCGATATTTTCAGACCTTCTTTATAGAATTGTTTATCCAGGATCATTTTTTTTGTAAGGTTGATAAATTCTTCTTTGCTGCCGGCTTTAAGATAAGGATTCTCGTAAAGAGATCTATACTCTTCTATATCTCTGTAGATCACAGGCATTCCGCAAGCAGCAGCTTCAATGGGTGCCAGAGGACAGTTTTCCTGATATGAAGGGAAGAGCATCAGATCTGCAGCTGCATAAATATAAGGCATTTGTTCCAGTTTAATCTGACCTACATTGATGACATTCTTTCCGGCATTACTTAGTCTCGCATTTATTCTGATAATCCCTTCTGTAAATCCTCCGAAAGGTCTGCCACCTGCCCATACAAATTTTACTTCGGGTATAGCTTCAGCTATATCAAGAAAATCTTCAACACCCTTTCTACCCACTAATTGTCCTACCCCAAGAACAACAAATTCATTTTCGGTTAAACCAAGCATCTGCCTGCCTTTTTTTCGATTTTCTTCCGTCCTCTTCCAGGTATCAATATGAACAGGATTATAGATTTTCACTATCCTTGTTTTAGAACCAGTATCAATTATTGCTTTTTCAACCATAGGAGAGACAGCAATACATATATCAGCATAAGAATAGACAATCTTTAAACCTAATTTGATAAATGGCATAAAAAGCCACCAGAGAGGCAAAGATCCCTTTATTGAATCAGGTATTACATGAACAGTGAACACTCGTCTTCCCTTATATTTTCTTCCTTTCCAGATATAATAAAGTCCGTATGTATGACCATGAAATACATCGCCTATACCCTCATTATTTACTACAACTTCAATATCATTTTTTTCCTTTAATAACTTAATATGATCCATGAAAGCAGTATGCACGCCTGTTGCTTTCATAATAAATGGAGTTACGGAGATCACATGAATTTTCATACCGGGTTTTTAGAATATTTTAATGGCGTACTCTGATAATTCCAGATTATTTAGGAATTGTTAATACCTCCTTTGTTTTACGTTTCCCCCTTTTTCTGTAATAATAAACAAAGAGAACCATACATAATATGGTTGCAAGTATAGCAAGCAAAATATATTTAAAACTGCCGATGTTCTTAGTAAACAGATCCCAGGAAGGGCCAATAATATAACCAATTATAACATAAATTGTTGCCCAGGTTGCAGCGGAAATTAATGCGACAGGTAAGAATATTCTGGGTTTGATTTGTAGCAGTCCGGAAAGAACAGATGTGTATCCCCTGGTAAAAGGGGTAACCCGGAAAATAAAAATACTCAACTTTCCACCGTCGGAGATTTTCCTGGTGAGTCGGTCTATCATCGTAGCAGATAGAGGAACCCATTTTGGTTTTTTCTGCATGATATATGTCCCGGCGTTATAAAATATAACATAAAGTATGTTGGTTCCGATAAAATCAGCAGATATTACTGTAAGTATAACAGAAGGAAGATACAGAAGTCCTTTGAACGATAAATAACCTGAAAACATAAGTACAAGCTCATTAGGAATTGGATTCGGCATACCTATTTCCTGGGAAAAAACCAGAATAAATATAGCCACATAGCCATACCTTGTTATAAAATAAACTACTTCTTCAGGCACTCTCTATGATAAAAGTCTAAATAATATTTTTTCAGATGCTTAAGCAAAAAAATTCAAAATGATCTTCCGATTAAATATCAATTTAATTTCTTTTTGCTTTCAAAAATTCCCTTCACAAAGAAAGACATAATATGAATAATTGCGTTGCATCTAGCCCGAAGATTATTCTTTTAAATTTTTATAGGCACAGTACATAATATTTCACCATTAAACCTTTGTTTTTAGTCGAAACATTATCAAGGTGTTCGGGTTGATCTCTTTATGTTTTATTGAATAGTCCCTTCTTCAGAGTTAAGTCCTGGGTGGATGGATATTTATTTAAACTAGAATTTTGTTCAGGCAAATTGTAAATTCGATAAGGGACATATTCTGTAAAAGTCTAAAGATGATCAATTTACTCTGACTTAAGTGGGTCCTAGTGCTTCATATATCTATACCAAAAAACCAGGAGGTAAATGGTGGGGACCATTTGCCCAATACGACCAGGACATACCCGTTTAAAAATCCGTCTCCTCTTTTGATGCTTTTCCATCCGGACATTCATCTGCTGCATTTTCGATCGCAGCAGTATTTGCCTTGCAATATAACAATACAAAAGCAATCCCGATATTAAGTTATTTTATGGCAACACTTGTTGGTATATCAAGATTAACGGAACGTGCGCACTGGGCATCTGATGTTTTCGTCGGAGGGTTAATTGGATATGTATGTGGCAAGCAAGTCGTAGCTAATTTTAATAAAACACATAAGAACCTATTTACTTACTTGTCATCAAAATCAAAAATCAAAACAGAATTCATTTTTATTCAAAATGGAAATCGAGCTGGATTCCTACTGAAATGGTAAAAAAACAAAATGCAATGTTCTAAAAGATAAATCATTTGGTAAAAGGAGTTCGGATATGCTCTCTTTACGTTGTATAATGAAATTCATAAGCGTAGGGTATCATTTTTTATTCACCTAAGTTCAACTAATAATTGCAAAAGGCGTTGGGCCTTAAATCCAACCCACTGTTTCCGGTACATAATGTTTGCACTTAATGCATCATGGCAACCCGCAAAAGTATGATTAATGTTAAGGGTATCATTTACATAATGATCCGATAACGGAAATATCTGTCCCAACATCTGCAATGGAAATAATACTGCCAATATGCTCAGAATAAGCCAGTTCATTTACCTTTTAATTAAAACAGATCCCTTTTTTATTTTACCATTTTCAAATTTCAATACATAGAAATAAGTATCATTTGGAAGTTCATTACCTTTATTATTTCGTCCGTCCCAAACATTTAAATAATTGCCATTTGTGTATTCTTCATTTCCCCACCGGTTAACGATGATCAGCTCAACCTTCCCAATATTTTCACTGATCTTAAAATAATCATTTTTACCATCCCCATTGGGTGTAATTACTGAGGGTATTAATAGATCATGAATGGTAATTTTCACTTCAGCGCTTGCCTCACAATTGCCATTCTGTACTTTCCATAAGAACATGTTTTCCCCAATTGATAATTCAGTTACGCGAGTTGTTGGAGAATGAATATCACTAATGTGGCCTGAACCGGAAATTAAAGACCATTCACCTGTTTCGGATGAAGACAATTCTGCCATCATCTGCGTTTCAAAGATAAATGTCAGCTCCTGGTCTGGACCTGCAATTGCAACCGGTTTCTCATTAACAATTATAGACTGTAGGGCCTTATAGGTACAGACATTACTGTAGTTATATTCTATATTGATAGAGCCGATTCCTGTTGCCGATAAAACATTTCCCGTAATAGTACCCGGTCCGTCAGATATAATAAATGTCCCCCCGGCCGGACTACCTGTTAAAGTCCTCAAATCATTCATACACATTGGACTATTGCTGCTGGTTATATTTACCAAAGGTAATGCGTTTACTACGACTGTCGTTGTGGCTGTATTAATACATCCACTGGCATTGGTAACTGTAAGAATATAAACTCCTGCCATTGCTACTGTTGCAGTGGCTGATACTGACGGACTCTGTAAGATGCTGGTGAAACCGTTTGGACCTGTCCACGAATAGTTCGTCATTCCTGTAGCTCCTCCTGTAAGATTCAGGGAGCTCCCTGCACATACCGGACTGTTATTATTTGCCGTAGCTTCTGGTAATGGATTGACTGTGACATTATATGTAGTCGGGCTTGTTGCTGTACATCCGTTAATATTTGTATAGTTAACGGTAACAGTTTTTGCTCCCGAAGTTGTCCACGTCACCGTAACAGTATTATTTCCTAAACCTCCTCCTGCTGTTATTGTCCCTCCTGCCGATACTGTCCAGAGATAATTGCTCATACCGGCTTCTGTGATATAGACATTTCCTGCTATACCAACGCAGACCGGAGTTGGACCGGCAATGGTTGGT
>PLLX01000246.1 GCA_003141415.1 Bacteroidales bacterium | reverse complement strand
CACCATTTATGAACATCCCTAATGATAAATGCTAATACGGTACTGCTTTTGTACGTTAAAAAGCTGATTGTTAATAATTACGAAACTTTCAACCCTTTATTCGCATTACTAATTAAAATTAAATCTGATGGAAATACTTTTCAATTTCAGGCATCAGAAAACTAATTAATAATTACAAAATCTATACGTCGGTTTAATTTTCTGTCTTTTTCCAGATAATTTGGTGCAATAGGTTTGGACCCACCAAATCCTGTTGCGAGCAGTCTTTTTGCATTTATACCTCTGTTTATAAGATAACTAACCAATAAACGGGAACGTAATTGAGATAATGTCAGACTGGTTTCTGCAGAACCTGTATTGTCTGAGTGAACTGCTACTTCAAGCCTTACAGAAGGATATTTGTTCATTAGTTTTACGATCTGATCAAGCATAATATATGCATTAGACGTAAGTTTGTCAGAACTATCAAAATAAGAATCTGCAAAAGCTCCATTAATTTTTATCAGATTATGAAGTTCTTTTTCAGCTGGATCTTTAAGGACGTATTCGTTTATACGTACATTCTTAAATCCAAGAGCATATAACTCACTATATGCAGGATAAGTTGCCATCAGACTCATCTGTTGGTCAACAATATAAATGTATGTACTGTCTTCCGGAATAAATTTTTCAGTAATAGTGTATTTCTTTGGAACATTTCGGAAAGTCCAGCTACCAATTCCAATTTTAGTTTTGGATGAAAGTAATTCAACATTGAAAACGGCATCCTTCATGAATTCAGATTCTGCTGAATATTGAGTTTCTATATGAGTATTCTCATTTTTCCCAATATCGGGGAATGAGGTTTTAACTAAATCTATTTTGGCCTGATATAATGCTTTTTCATGATTATCATTAAGAACCAGAATTTTCTTTGAGGTTCCAGTTTTATGAGTATCCCTGGTTGAGTTTGACTTTAAAATCAATTCCATGTTGACGAAATAATCTCCTTTTTCTTTGAATACATGATTGACCTTTTCACCCGACGATCTGTTTCCGTCATTGAAATCCCATGAATAACTCAAGATTTTATATCCGGGGAGATAAGATCTTAGTCCATCAAATTTCACTGTTTCACCTTTAACAGCTATATCCGGAGAATTAATAAATGATTGTTCAAAATCGTGAATTTCAAGGGCGTACGTTAATTTTGAGAAAAATAGCTTTCCGGAGGCTTTGTCAAAAATATCAAGTTTGACGTTATATTTTCCTGCACCCGGAAAACAATGTCTGACATTTGCACCGGTAGCTTTTTTCCCATCGCCGAAATCCCAGATATATTTAAGGTTTAAAGTATCTATTACTATAGCTCCGCTGTCGTTTAGCATAAAACAATATTGATTTTCCAGCTGGGTATTTGTATAAAGGATTTGATGAGAATTTGTCCTGAAATGATAAATATCAATCGATTTATCTCTGTTTGATGAGAAATATCCTTCATTCATCAATGTATCAGTAACTATCCCAAAATCATCAAATTCTGAATTAATAGGGGAATCAAGGCAAACAGGGGTATGCCATGTTGTATCAGAAAAGACTGAAAAGAATATATCCTTACCCCCATGACCAGCATGTCCATCAGAGGCAAAGAATAGTTCACCTGAGGGATTAATATATGGATATGATTCATTCCCCTTGGTATTTATAACAGGACCTAAATTTACAGGATCTTCCCAACGACCTCCTTTCCACAAACTGTAATAGAGATCTGAACCGCCAAACCCCCCCGGTTTATCAGAAGCAAAATATAATTTTTTACCGTCAGGTGAAAGACACGGAGTTGTGATATTATACCATTCATTATTAATTCTGAGTTCCCGGACTTTTGTCCATTGTCCATCAATCAATACAGCCGAAAAGATACCAAGTTTATTCCTCGGGCCTGATATATCACTTAATTTGCTGCTGACGTTCTGATTCCTTGAAAAGTAAATAGTATCTTTTGACCTGTTAAAAGTTACGGGTCCATCGTTTAATATTGTTGTCAGGTTTTTTGAAAACAATTTTGCACTTACCCAGTCTGGCTTCCCTATAGTATCAATATAATAGATTTTAAAAAGTCCTTTATTTTCAGATGTTGAACGATTTGATAAGCCGCTATTCCGGTTAGAACAAAAGACTATTCCATTTTTAAAATAAACTGGTGAGAATTCATCATATTTTTTTGAACAGAAGGAAGCCTTTTTAATGGTATAGGTTTCTGATTGTCCCAAAATTATTTGGGAAAATAAACCAATCATAATAACTAAAACCAATTTTCTTCTCATCATTATAGCATTTAACAAAGAGTGCCATGAGCACTTAAAGATAAAATTATATTTTTTATACCAGATGTAAATATGGCTAAAGTTTCGTCAATACAAACAATAACTGATTCTATAATCTTACTTGTTCCAATTCTTAAAAACTCAATGGACTTATTGCATCAACCTTATAATGAAATTCATACCTGAGCATAACTTCATGCGATCCATTACTGTATTGACCCAACGTGCCAAAATCAAAATCGTATGTATATGCAATCCGAAATTGATTATTTACTGCAATTTGAATCAGTGCTCCGAGCGATCGCTTATTACGGTAGGATACCCCGGCCCATATTCTGTCGTTTAAGCTGGCATAGCCATTTAAGTCAACGAGTACCTTTTCTCCCGGAGAAATTGTTATAAGAGTTGACGGAAACAGTTTTATTTTTTGAGACAGAGTATATACATACCCGGCATTTAATAAATAATTGTATTGATTCGGATTAAACATGATTGTATACTTATTCTTGTCAAAATTAAATTTATAGCCTAACAGTTTAGGAACTGATAAGCCTACAAAATAAGTCTGGTATGAATAATAAACTCCAAAACTAAAGTCAGGTACTACGAAAACCCTCGAATTGACAAGATAAGTTTCATCCCCAGGATCAAGTACAACTAGATCTGACCATGCAGTATTAGTAGTCATTAACCCCGCACCCAGGCCCAATGAAAGATTTCCTTTATCCATGTTGATTTTGTATGAATAGTTGGTGATAAAATGTGTTTCTTTTGTTACACCTATCTTATCATTGGTTATGATAAATCCCAGTCCAAGTTTTGAATCAAGGAATGGTGCATCCGTGGCTAATGTCATAGTCTCAGGAGCGCCAGGAATACCTGTCCACTGACGTCTGTAGAACACAGCTATATTTAGTGCCCCTCTGTTTCCGGCATAAGCAGGGTTAATACTAAGCGGATTAAGTACATACTGACTTGTGACAGGTGTCAATTGCCCTGCCACACTTAAAGTTATCAGCAGTAAAATAAATGATTCAAATAGTTTTTTCATTATTATCGTCTTATTACAATATAGCCACTAATAGATTTCCCATTTGCTGATTTAATAACATAAAAATAGGTATCATCAGGGAGAGGGTTTTTATTATAGTCAACACCATTCCATGAATTATCATAATTCAGGTTCCTATATACCTGGGCTCCTCTCCTATTGAAGATTACTAATTCCGTTTTACCCAGGGTAGCTAATCCTCTCAATACAAAATAATCATTCCGGCCATCCATATTTGGCGTGATTAGTGTCGGAATAACAAAATCATTTACAGTAATCAAAGCTGTATCACGAGCCGGCGGACAGAAACCATTTGTTACCGTCCATAAAAACGTATTAATTCCTAATGAAAGATCTTTTACAGAGGTTTGAGCATAAGTGCTATCCAAAAAGTTACCCGTCCCTGATATTACTGACCACACACCATTTTCATAACTATGGGCAAGCTTGGCACCCATTACTGTGGTAAACAGATATCCCAACACCTGGTCAGGACCTGCATCTGCAGTAAGTTTTTCTCTCACTTCAACAACAATATTATCAGAGTTTTTACACCCGAACTGGTCTGTCAGATTAACCGTAAAAGTTGTTGTAGTATCAGGAGTTGCGATTGGATTAATGATATTCGGATTGCTGACAAATGCAATCGGGACCCACGATATTGAACCTGTACCCAGCGCATGCAACTGAATGCTGCTTCCCTTACACATTGCTGTATCTCTTCCGGCATTTACTGATGGAAGATCATGGAATGTCACTCTGATAATGTCGCTCGAGGTGCAGGTGGCGTTTACTACGGTCCATGCAAAGTCATATGTGCCAAACTGATCAACTGTGACAGTTGCATTGGGTAGATGATTATCCGGTGTAAATACTGCATTACCCGGACCAGCAGCTTTAGCCCATGTTCCTGTTCCAGTGGTGGTTACAACAGCATTCAAAATAAAATTCTTATCACATTCGCTTCCTCCGGATCCTGCATTTGCAGCTAACTGCTGAATGAATACTACAGTTACATTCGCACTATTTGAACATGTCCCGTTTACGACCGTCCAACTAAAAGTATAGGTACCAAAAGCAGTTACAGTCACTAATGCATTTGCTGTATTTGCATCAGGGCTGAATGATACATTTCCCGGGCCGTTAACTTTTGTCCATGTCCCTATACCAATATTCAGAGAACCATTAAAATGGAATCCAAGGCCACAATTATTGCCTCCTGTCCCTGGATTGGCAACAGGTTGTAAATTGAAGTTTACTGTGATAGTGGAGCTACTTGAACACTGACCACTTACTTCTGTCCACGTAAAAGAATAAGTGCCATATTCCGATACAGTAACTGCTGCATTTGCAGTATTTGCATTCGGAGCATATGTTGCCGTTCCCGGTCCAGAAGTTTTTGTCCATGTACCTATACCAATACTGGGTACTGCATTGAAATTAAAGTTCAGATTACAAACAGTTCCTCCTGTCCCGGCATTTGCAGTTGGTTGCGGATTGACAGTATTTGTTATTCCTGAAGAAGTTACATTACATCCGGTACTATTGGCAGCAATTACATCTACTATCTGACCGTTGGTTAATGAATTTGTAGTGTATGTAGCTGATGTTCCATTTTGTACAATTACACCTGCCACTCTGAAATTATAAGTGGTTCCACCTGTGGCAGTGAAGGTTACACTTGTTCCGGCACAGAATATATTATCAGCATCTGAACTGGTAATTGTTGGCATTGGTAGCGCGTTTACAGTGTTTGTTATACCAGATGAAGTAGCTGTACAGCCATTCGCGTTGCTGACTACTACGTTTACTACCTGGCCATTTGTTAATGTATTTGTGGTATATGTAGCTGAAACTCCGCTCTGTACACTTACGCCTCCTACCATGAAATCATAAGCTGATCCACCGCCGGCTGTAAATGTTATGCTCGTTCCTGCACAGAAGCTGTTGTCTGCATCTGAACTAGTGAGAGTGGGTGTTGGAGTTGGGTTGACAGTATTTATTATCTGTGCTGCCGTGGCTGTGCATCCATTGGCATTTGTGACTATTACATTAACTCTCTGGCCATTTGTCAGTGTACTGGTAGTATAGGTTGCTGACACACCATTCTGTACACTTGATCCTTCAACAAGGAAGTTATAATTTGTTCCGCCTGTTGCAGTAAAGATTACACTTGTCCCGGCGCAGAATATGTTATCAGGATCTGAGCTGGTAAGTGTGGGTATCGGTAAAGGATTCATTGTGACTGTAACCGGTGTACGGGTACTGCTTACACAATTTGATGTTGTATTTCTAGCCAAAGCATAATAAGTACCTGGAGCTGTTGGTGTGTAACTCAGACTACCACTTTTTAAAAGAGTGCCACCTGAAGAAGAATTATACCAATCTACAGTTTCTCCGGTTAAAACAGTAGCATTTATTGCAGGAATTACACCAGATGCACAATAGGATTTGTCACCTCCACTTACCGGGGGAAGCACCACCGGACAGTTGCAATCAGGTGCCGTAACAGGTAGCGTATTAATACAACCATTGCTATCTGTTACAATAATACTAACATTAGTATGAGCTAAAATACCGGTTATTGTCCAAACATTGGTACCTATATTAGTAACCAAGCCCGAAGTGCATGTTACTGTTGCCCCGGGAGTTACGGTTACTCCAACGGAATAGGTAAGATAATCTGTGGAACAAGTAGTTGGAGTGGTGACAACAATATAGGGTAATGAGTGTACAATGTTATGGATATCAGTCGAAATGGCTGAACATCCTGTTACATTATTAGTAACTATTACATTTACAATCTGACCATCGGCCAATGAAGTAGTAGTATAGGTTGTTAATAAACTATTCTGTACGGTTACTCCACCAACCCTGAAATCATAGTTAGTCCCTCCACCGGCTGTAAATGTTACACTGGTTCCCTGGCAGGAAACATTGCCTGGGGCTGAACTGGAAAGGGTTGGAGTTGGTATTGGATTAACTGACATTGTAATCAAGTTGGATGTTGCCGGACTGCCAGTGGCGCAGGTTGCAGATGAAGTCATCACCACAGTTATCATGTCACTATTAGAAAATGTCGTTGATGTAAAGGTTGGACTGTTTGTTCCAACATTTGAACCATTAATCTTCCATTGGTAAGTGGGTGTCCCTCCATTGGTCGGGGTTGCTGTAAAGATAACAGAAGTTCCGGCACAGATCGCTCCCGAAGGAGAAGCTGTTATACTTACACTCACTGGAACTGATGGATTAACTGCCATTGTAATCGCATTTGAAGTCGCCGGACTGCCAGATGCACAAATTGCAGAGGAAGTCATCACAACCGTGACAACCTCAGTATTAGTAAGTGTTGTTGATGTAAAGATTGGACTATTTGTTCCAACATTTGAGCCGTTAACTTTCCATTGGTAAGTGGGTGTCCCACCATTAGTCGGTGTTGCAGTGAAGGTAACAGAAGTTCCTGCGCAAATAGTTCCAGAAGGAGATACAGCTATACTAACACTCGCTAGAAGTAACGGATTAACAACCATTGTAAGGGTGTTTGATGTTGCCGGGTTACCAGTTGCACATGAAGCATTTGAAGTCAAAACACATATAATAACATCACCGTTTGCAGGGATATAAGAATGTGTTGAACTGTTTGTCCCAACATTGCTTCCGTTGACTTTCCACTGATATGATGGTGTTGTCCCTCCATTTGTTGGTGTTGCCGTGAAAGTAACCAAAGTCCCGGCACAGATCGTGCTCGAAGGAGAAGCTGCGATAGTTACACTTACTGGAAGTGACGTACTTACGGTCATGGTTATCGGATTGGATATATCAGGATTACCTGTTGTACAGGATAATGATGAAGTCATAACGACGGTAACCACATCACCATTAGAAAGTGTTGTCGATGTATAGGTCGGACTATTTGTTCCAACACTTGTAGCGTTAACCTTCCATTGGTACGTGGGTGTCCCTCCATTTGTTGGTGTTGCTGTGAAAGTAACCAAAGTCCCGGCACAGATCGTGCTCGAAGGAGAAGCTGCGATAGTTACACTTACTGGAACAGAGGGAGCAACTGTTATCGATATGGATAAAGATGAACCGTCGCATGTTCCTCCGACGGCTGTCAGAGTTAAAATAGCTGTTCCATTATAGGCTGATGGTGGAGTCCATGTCGTTATTCCCGGAGTGGAACCTGTATTGTCTGTAAATGTACCTCCAACATTAGATGACCAGACTGCACCTGTTGCATCGTTGCCATACAAACCACCTAGAGGCCCCGTTGAGCCACCCTGACAAATAGATAAATCTGATCCGACTGTGACACACTGAGCCCCTGCCTTACCAGCAAATAATAACATAATAAATATCAAAAGAAAAGTTTGTTTCCTCATGTTATTTATTTTGCGGTGTTTTTCACGACTCTGCATAGTACCTTAATGCATTAAATTTAAACATACTTTTTACGTGAAGGTTCATAAAATTCATTCCGAACAAAAGATTAATAATCTATATTGCCTCTTATTAAATCATTATCCGTTAAACAATTATTTAAATCCCAATAATCTTCACTGTTCCCATCTTCTTAAAAGACTTTATTCAAATCAGTCCAAAACATAATCAAGATTGATTCGAGATATAAAGGTATGTGTTTAATCTTTGAAAATGGTCGCCATATATAACAATTCAGTCCAATTATATAATTAAATCTTACTCGAGTTATGCCTTCGCCCCGTCAGTCAAATTATGGTGAACCGGCATCTAATTAAATTCTTCTCCTGTTAATATTTAAACTTAACCCGTCAATAAATCTGTCAATTCATTAACATAAGAAGATAATGAACAATGAAAAATTTCAAGAATCTCTTCAAAAAAAGGTCTTGAAAGGCTAAGATAAATATAATAAAAAGAAATGAGATTTTTATTTGACCAACTCCAATAAATCGTCCATTAGGGGAAGGATTCATTAAATTAAAAAAAGCCCGGCAGTTTTACTGCAAGGCTTTCCGATGTAGCGAGACGGGGGAATGATCCCCGGACCTCATGATTATGAATCATGCGCTCTAACCAACTGAGCTATCTCGCCAACAAAGTATTTTCAAACTCTCCTTTTTGCGGGTGCAAATATAATCAGTTTGTTACAAATTAGCAATAAGGTTTTTTAGTTTCAATTTTTTTTCTATATTGCAGAAATAGTACAGATGTCAGAACACATCCATATAATGAGATCAAAGTTCGAATTGGAATATAATCTTAACTGCTCGCCGAAAGTGCTCTTTTCCCGACTCAGTACCCCTGAGGGACTAGGCGAATGGTTTGCCGATCAGGTGAATGTTGACGGCGATCTCTTCACATTTTTCTGGAATAGTTCCGAATCAAAAGCTAAGCTTTCTGCCATGAAGGAGAATAAAATGGTCAGATTTGAATGGATAGGAATGGAAAATGAAGAATCAAATTTCTTCGAATTCCGGATAAATTTAGAAGAATTGACCAATGAACTTGCTCTTATAATTACTGATTTTGCTGAAGCAGAGGAAAAGGAAGATTCAATCTATTTATGGGATTCTCAGATCAATGATCTTAAAAGAGCCTTAGGTATCTAATAGTTCATTTCTTTTGTTCGTCCAAAAGAAATGAACCAAAGAAAAGGGCGCCGGAAATGACAACTTCAGCCAAAACGGACGCCCGCTACACTTGCCTTAATGGCGCTATCGTTTGGGCTGAAGTTCGCACCATTTCCGGTTTGCCCGCGCGCCACAACTTAGAATGTTTAGTGAAATTTTAGTGCTGATTGGATTTCAAATGGCCTCAGAGAATTTTGGGATAAAGTGACTGTTTTTAAGATTGCTGTGATGGCCTGCTGCAAGCAATACTGTTTGACCCTGAGCGGAGCGAAGGGGAGCGAAGGGGAGTTGTATTGCGTGGGCAAGCTTCAAAACAGTCACCCTAAAATTATTTGCAGCCTTGAATTTTCTTTGGTTACTTTCTTTGTTTTAAGACAAAGAAA
Source organism: Bacteroidales bacterium (assembly GCA_003141415.1). Lineage (GTDB taxonomy): Bacteria > Bacteroidota > Bacteroidia > Bacteroidales > VadinHA17 > LD21. The sequence continues at coordinate 5,616 of PLLX01000246.1, read as the reverse complement.
GTAACATGTATTTGTAGCGCATAAAAAATGAGCAAATACTAAAGATGATTTTTGATAAAAATCAAGTAGTTTTGCACATCAAATGAAATCAGTCAGTGAAAAAGGTTGACAGCTTTCTGTTAAAATCATTTATAGGGCCATTGGTATTCACATTTTTTATTGTGCTAATCATTCTCATATTACAGTTTCTATGGATGTATGTCGATGATCTCGCCGGTAAAGGCCTTGATTTTAAAATAATTAGCGAGCTTCTTTACTATTTTGCACTTACCTTCGTACCAATGGCCCTTCCCCTCGGAATTCTTCTGGCCTCCCTGATGACATTTGGAAATATGGGAGAATTCAGTGAGCTGTCGGCCCTTAAATCTTCAGGAATACCTCTACAGAGAATTATGCTTCCATTAATAATACTCATAGGTTTTATAGCTATTATATCGTTCTTTTTCTCAAATAACGTTCTCCCCTATTCAACTATTAAGGCACGAACACTTCTGTATGATATACAACATAAAAAACCAGATATTAATATCCAGGCCGGAACCTTCTATAACGGAGTGCCTGCTTTCAGCATAAAAATAACTACAAAAGACCCGGTGACCAGCCGTCTCGACAACCTGATTATTTATGACCACCGTCAGAGAAGAGGAAATTATTCTGTGATTTTGGCTGACTCAGGTTACATGAGCTCATCGAGTGATGAGACAGGTTTGATTATGACTCTTTACAATGGCTATGGCTATACTGAATTGGAAGAAAAAAATGTTAGTCTCGCCTTAAGAAAATACCCTTCCAGGAAAGACTATTTTAAAAAGCAGACTATGGTGATCCCTCTTACCGGATTCGATCTGCAAAGAAGTGAAGATGGGATTTTCAAGTCCGGCCCTGCCATGTTAAACATTTCACAATTAAACTTTACAATTGACTCACTCAATAAAAAATATACTCAAAAACTCAATAATGAATTCAAAGATTTTAAGAATATAAAACTTTATGTTGTAAGAAATATAAAACCCAGTAACCCTGCTCAACCCGAAAAATCTGAATCTAATAAATTTGTCGGAAGATTTGATACAAAAGTCCTGTTCGATTCACTTTCAGTACCGGAAAAAAAGACAGTTCTTGCAAAAGCTATTCAGAGCCTCAAGGAAGGCAACAGTATCCTGGTTGAGAAAAATGAATCTCAGCATTACGAAATCAAAGCTATCAGAAGGTATGAAGCAGAATGGAACAAGAAGCTTACAATGTCCTTCGCCTGTCTTGTTTTCTTTTTTATAGGAGCCCCACTGGGCGCCATCATCAGGAAAGGAGGATTAGGGACTCCTGCAGTAATTTCAATATTTTTCTTCGTTATTTATTATGTCATCTCAATCTCCGGACAGAAACTTGTGGAAGAGAATGTTGTTGGGACATTTGCCGGGATGTGGGCAGCTTCATATATTCTATTGCCAATAGGAATATTTCTTACATATAAAGCTACGACCGATTCGGTTATTTTGAACATTGAAACTTATCTGATGTTCTTCAAAAAAGTTAAGGATTTTTTATACAGATTATTTATAAATGAATCAAGCAGAAATTCTGCAACAGACTAAAAAATTATGATAATGAATGATATTTTTCTGAATACTATCGAAGAGGCAATTGAGGATATAAAACTCGGGAGACTACTAATTGTTGTTGATGATGAAGATCGTGAGAATGAAGGTGATTTTATCTGTTCCGCAGAACTAATAACTCCTGAGATCGTCAATTTTATGGCCAAACATGGTCGTGGACTTATCTGCGCTGCGTTACCTGAAGAGAGATGCGAAGCGCTTGATCTTAATCTTATGGTTGGAAACAATACGTCAATCCACGAGACACAGTTCACTGTAACCGTTGATTTGCTTAATAAAGAAACATCTACCGGAGTATCGGCTTTTGACCGGGCTCTCACTATTAAGGCCCTCGTTGACCCGGCAACAAAACCTACTGATCTGGGGCGTCCAGGACATATCTTTCCCCTAAAAGCAAAATCAAAAGGAGTTCTGAGAAGGGCCGGACATACTGAAGCTGTTGTAGATCTTACACGATATGCCAATCTCCGTCCCGGAGGTGCCCTGGTGGAGATAATGAATGATGATGGTTCAATGGCAAGATTAAACGATCTGGTTAAGCTCAGGGAAAAATTTGACATAAAGATAATTGCTATCAAGGACCTTATCACTTATACTCTTGAAAGAGATTCAATTATTGAGAAAGGCGACAGGGTTAAGCTTCCAACAGCGATAGGCAATTTTGAATTTATCCCTTTTCGCCAGACCAGTAATGGAATTGAGCATGCTGCTCTGGTAAAAGGTAAGTGGACAAAAGATGAGCCTGTTCTGGTCAGGCTTCATTCATCCTGCTTTACCGGTGATATTTTTGGTTCTTTGCGATGTGACTGTGGACCACAGTTACAGAAAGCAATGTCAATGGTTGAAGCTGAAGGAAAAGGAGTAGTCATATATCTTAGCCAGGAAGGAAGAGGAATCGGTCTTCTGAACAAGATAAAAGCTTATAAGCTTCAGGATGAAGGGATGGACACGGTGCAGGCAAATCTGAAACTTGGATTCGGGGAAGACGAAAGAGACTATGGTGTTGGTGCAAGCATTATGAGGGAACTTGGACTTGGAAAAGTACGGCTTATTTCAAATAACCCGGTAAAAAGAGCAGGATTAGAAGGTTACGGAATAAAAATTGTTGAAACAATACCTCTCGTTATCGAATCAAATCCCCACAACCAGTTCTATCTTGAAACCAAGGCAAACAAAATGGGACATGATCTTTCATGTTATAAACATATTGCTAAGGATTAATTCTTATTATTATATTTATATGATAATAAACCATTTATGAAAAATCTCAGGATNNGTATTTATGGGGACTCCTGAGTTTGCAGTGTCAACACTTGGTTCATTGCTGATGAATGGGTTTAACATTGTTGGTGTAGTAACTGCTCCGGACAGACCTTCAGGAAGAGGAAGGAAGATAACAAAACCGGCTGTTAAGGTATTTGCCGAATTCAGTAATCTGCGCCCCATTATACAGCCATTGAATCTTAAGGATCCGGAATTCATAGCCTCTCTGAAAAAGTTAAATGCTGACCTCTTTATTGTCGTAGCCTTTCGGATGCTTCCTGAAGAAGTCTGGAAAATGCCTCCTCTTGGTACAATTAACCTGCATGCATCACTACTTCCTGACTATCGGGGTGCAGCACCGATAAATCATGCAATTATCAACGGAGAGACAATAACCGGGGTCACAACATTCTTCATTAATGAAAAAATAGATACTGGTAATGTTCTTTTAAGCGAAGAAGTACAGATTTTCCCGTTTGAAAATGCCGGTGATCTTCACTACAGATTAATGAAACTCGGAGCCAGGCTCGTAATCAGAACTCTATCTGAAATAGTTGATAACAAAGTAAAGGAACTGCCTCAGAAGAAACTTACAGATCGGGAGAAACCTCTGAAACTTGCTCCAAAGATACATCCTAATGACTGTATCATTGATTGGAACCAGAACACTGTTAGAATTCATAATTTAGTCAGAGGACTCGCTCCGTATCCTTCTGCACGGTCCTGGTTCAAAAGTGATTCCACAACTATTTCATTTAAAATCTTCGAGAGTCAGGCGGAAATAGAAAAACACACTTTCAAACCGGGAACAATATTCTCCGATGGGAAACATTATATAAGGATCAGCTGTAAGGATGGATTCTTAAATATTGTAAGTCTGCAGCTTGAAGGGAAGAAAAGGATGAGTACGATTGAATTCCTGCGAGGATTCAGAATAACTGACTTCATTATTCCGGTTATTCAACCGGCTTAATACTTCTCAACCATATCTTTTTCCCTGCTTCGGGTTCTGTACCATCAGTCATCCTGTTCATTTCATAAAGTCTCTTCAGTTTTATACCATATCGCTGGGAAATCAGGTACATTGTGTCTCCTTCAACAGTATTATAATACTCTTTCCCGGGTTCGGCCTTATCTCTTTTGGGTTGGAGATAAAGTATTTGCCCGGGTGTGAGTGGAAAATCATTTTTAAGCTCGTTATATTTAGATAGTTCCCATTTCAGTAATTGAAACTCATTTTCAAGTTTTTCTCTCGTATCACCATCTTTAACTATAATGTACTGAATTCTATTATTCTCCATAACTCTTGGAGCACGAGCCAAAACTGTCATGTTTCCACTCGGGAGCTTTACAGTTTTTTTAGTGCTGTCAGCTGAATGACTTGTAAGAGGTCCTTTTACCGTATCGCTTATTTGCGGTGGCAGAATAGCTGCAACATATCCCCGATCAAAATACCATAGGTTATTTTCTTCAATTGTCCTGATCAGCATATTTGCATAATCAGGATTTGTAGCATATCCGGCCTTTTTCAATCCGTGGGCCCATGCTTTGTAATCAGTGGAATTAATATTGAAAAGGAAGCTGTATCGGGATACCGATTTTAGAAAATCAGAATGGTCATAAAAAGACTCCTCTGGTTTGCGGTATTTCCTGAAACACTCATTTCTTTTATTATCATTATGCCTGATTGTAGGTCCTGTCCAGTCGTCATGACATTTGATGCCAAAGTGATTATTTGCTTCACGCGCGAGAGAGCTGTGTCCACAATCAGATTCAATTATACCCTGTGCGAGTGTAATACTTGCAGGGATACCCGTTCTCTTCATCTCTGTGATAGCAAGGTCCTTATATGAATTTACATAATCCTGAACCGATTGATCCGGCTTTGAAGTTGAAATTAGTGGTTTATAAGCTTTGCATGAATACAGACACAATAATAAAACAATAGGAAGAAGGAGAAATTGTCTGTTACTCATCTAATATAATTTTACGACAAAAATAGAAAAAAATCGGTGCCCGGAGTGTCTAAAGTGACTGGAGAGCCTAAAGTTTTACTACCTTTAACCCATACTGAGCGGGTATGTCATGATAAGAACGAATAATATATCATTTTCATATACAGAGTATGAAAAAACCGAAGAACTTGATTCCCATGACATGGAACTTATTATTGCCGCACGGGAAGCAGCCTCAAAAGCTTATGCTCCTTACTCAAAGTTCAAAGTTGGAGCGGCTGTCAGGCTTGAGAGCGGTTTAATAGTCATGGGTGCAAATGTGGAAAATGCTGCGTTCCCTTCCGGGATCTGCGCTGAGAGAAGTGCTCTTTCCAACTCTATATCAAATCATCCTGAAGACAAACCTTCCGCTCTGGCTATTGCCTCTATGACAGAAGATGGCTACACTGATGATTCACCTTCTCCATGCGGAAACTGCCGGCAGGTAATTGCCGAGGAGGAGGCAAGAATCGGAAATAAGATTAGAATTATCCTTTCGGGTAAAAATAAAACACAGATTATTGACGGAATCAACAGTCTGCTTCCTTTGCAATTCAACAGAAAGAATCTGAAGATTAATCTTCCCTGACTATCAACTGGAAACCAGCTCCATGGATATTCTTAATATTCAGATCTGGATCTTCTGATAAGAACTTTCTTAGTTTTGTTATATAAACATCCATACTACGGGCTGTGAAATAATCATCAGCGCCCCAAATCTTCTTAAGAGCCATCTCCCTGCT
>PLLX01000218.1 GCA_003141415.1 Bacteroidales bacterium | reverse complement strand
TATACTAAACTATGTACTTGATAATTTCAGATCTTCTGAAACCCTGTCGGGGTGATCTGACTCGAACAGACGACCCCTTGCACCCCATGCAAGTGCGCTAGCCAACTGCGCCACACCCCGCTCAACCCACCTAAGCCCAGGCAACGGCGGTTAAAACTACTGCAAAAATAATCAACTATTCGGATTATACAAGAAGACAAAAAGATCAAAGATGATTATATTTGCATCTCAAAAATGAGATAAACTGAAATGGAAATTTTTAAACCTCTTGACCTTCAGAAAAATGTTCCCATAGTGGCAGATACTGAAAAAAACGAAATAGTCAGATGTCTTATAATCGGCTCTGGACCTGCAGGATACACAGCAGCGATCTATGCATCGAGGGCTAATCTTAATCCAGTTCTATACACCGGACTTGAAATGGGTGGACAGTTGACAACCACTACTGATGTTGAAAATTACCCTGGTTATCCTGAAGGTATAACAGGTCCGCGAATGATGGAAGATTTTAAAAGACAGGCTGAACGCTTTGGTGCTGATATCAGATTTGGAATTGCCACAGCTGCTGATTTTTCAGGAAAGAAGCGTAAAGTAATATTCGACGATAATAAAGTTATTGAAGCTGATGCTGTTATAATTGCCACAGGGGCCACTGCAAAATATCTTGGCCTGGAGTCGGAGAAAAAGTACGCAGGAATGGGTGTTTCTGCATGTGCCACATGCGATGGATTCTTTTATAAAGGTAAAGATGTTGCAGTTGTGGGGGGCGGAGATACTGCAGCTGAGGAAGCAACTTATCTGGCGGGGTTATGCAGAAAGGTTTATCTTATAGTAAGGAGAGATGTCCTCAGAGCTTCCAAGGCTATGCAGGATCGGGTTTTCAGAACATGGAACATTGAAATATTATGGGAGCATCAGCCTTTGGATCTGTTTGGTGAAAATGGTGTGGAAGGAGCAATTCTTATAAAGAAAAAAGGTACTCATCAGGAAGAAAAAGTTAAAATAAAAATAGACGGTTTTTTTCTCGCTATTGGACATACTCCTAATTCAGACGTGTTTAAACAATATATTGAAACTGACCAGGTCGGGTATATAAAAACTGTCGCGGGTTCGTCAAAAACCAATGTCGTAGGAGTATTTGCTGCAGGCGATGTTCAGGATCCACATTACCGTCAGGCAGTTACTGCTGCAGGGTCAGGTTGTATGGCTGCCATAGATGCAGAGCGCTATTTGTCAGATTTAAAATAAAATTTTATCTCAGTGGCTCTTAGTTGCTTCTCTGTGTGACTCTGTGAAACAAAAAACAGGAACTGTCACAGAGGATCACAGAGAATCACTGAGTTTCAGAGAGGATAGCTTAAAGTTTTTATCTTTACTTACAAATCTTGATCTGATGAAATCATTTAAAAAATCATTTAAAATAAAGGCCGAACCTTCTGATGTTTATGCCTCGCTTACCAATCCCTATACAATAGAACTATGGTCAGGTTACCCGGCACAGATGAGTTCAGAACCCGGCAGCGAATTTTCTCTGTGGGAAGGAGACATAACCGGACGAAATCTGGAGTTTATTCAGGATAAAAAACTTGTGCAGGAATGGTATTTTGGGGATCAGATTTAAAGGTCAATTGTTACAATCACAATTTCAGCCGACAGGGAAAATTCGCTGGTTACAGTGGAACAAACTAATATTCCGGATGAAGATTTTAGTAGTATATCAGAAGGATGGAGAGAAAATTATTTTGAAGCGATTTCAAGTTTCTTTAATCCTAATTTTTAAGCAGATCGGACGCAACAGAATTTGCGGACTTCTTTTCCAGAATCACAAAAATATCTTCTGAACAGGAAAGAATAAGATTGCCTATACCCTTGAAGGACAACGTGTTTGGGTATGATTGAACTTTGTTGTTCCATTCCCGAACCCACGATAAAATATGATAATTAATAAACCGGCGGATCTCTATTCTCATTTCTCCCTTGCAGGCTTCATCATCGAGAATAAGGTATTTATCTATCAGCAAAGTCAGGAAGAGCAGCTCAATGCGAAGATGATCATCATCAATTCTCCCCTGGAATTTAGATTGCCAGCCATATGAATTATAAAACTCAGTGACATTGTAAGAATCGTAGCCTGACCTGTCGGCAATATCCTTTTGATACAGTGATTCAAATGGAGGCGCCATACCAGTTTTACGGTCGTTAAATAGTCTTAAGTAATCTTCATGAATCTCCTTGGCAAAAATTGTTTTATCATATATCGATTCCCTGAGCTGGGAGGCCGCTTTTACAAAATTAGGATTTGAACTTGAGATCGGAAGATTTTTCAAAATGCCTTTTTCCCAGAAATCTGCAATGCATTCTTCCGAAGGTTCATGCATAATCATGCTTCCAGCAAAGTAGAAAAGCATGTTGTAACCTATTAAAATATTGTGATTATGGCTCTTATTGTCCATTACTTTACAGATATCTTTTTATAGTAAATAATCCATTTATCCTGGAAATCTCAGAAATGACTGGTGATTTGAATTATATAACCTTATTTGGGCAGCTTTTGTTCGATTTGGAACAAAAAAAAAGCTGAATCCACAAGAAACAGCTTTTTAGGATTACTAAATTTTTTTTATAAGTTGAAATCTGCAAGACTATCAGGGTATTCATTATTATCAACTTTTGTCTTTATTTCCCTGAAAGCTTTAATAGTATATTCTACATCTTCAAGCGTGTGGGCTGCTGTTGGAATGAGTCGCAACATCACCACATCACGTGGAACCACCGGATAAACAACTACGGAACAGAAGATCGCATAGTTTTCCCGCAGGTCGTAAATCATATGAGTTGCCTGAGGAACACCGCTTTTCATAAATACCGGTGTTACAGGTGATTCTGTCTTTCCCAGGTTCAGACCGGCATCTCTTAAACCTTTCTGCAAAGCATGGACAATTATCCAGAGCTTCTCTTTCTGTTCAGGATGAGCCTGGATAAACTCAAGTCTTTTTATCATTCCCAATGTCATAGCCATTGGCAGTGATTTTGCATATATCTGAGAACGAAGATTATAGCGAAGATAGTTAATTACATCCTTTGTACTTGCTACGAAACCTCCTATTCCGGCCATCGATTTTGCGAATGTTGCAAAATAGACATCAACCTGGTCCTGCACCCCGAAATGTTCTCCTGTACCACTTCCCGTGGCACCCATTGTTCCAAACCCGTGAGCATCATCAACGAGTAATCGAAATTGATATTTCTTTCTCAAAGCGGTTATTTTATCGAGTTTCCCCAGATCACCTGCCATACCGAACACTCCTTCGGTAATAACGAGAATGCCGCCACCTGATTCCTCTGTGAGTTTCTGAGCTCTTTGTAACTGTTTTTCACAGCTTTCGATATCGTTATGGGGGAAAACAAATCTCTTTCCAATGTGAAGTCGCAAACCATCCATAATACAGGCATGCGATTCGGAATCATAAACAATAACATCATGTCTGTCAACCAGGGCATCTATAATCGAAACCATTCCCTGATAGCCGAAGTTGAGGAGATAGGCATCCTCCTTATGGACAAAACGAGCAGCCATTTCTTCAAACTTTTCATGAGTCGAGCTATGTCCCGACATCATTCTTGCACCCATAGGAGAGGCAAGGCCAAATTGTTTTGTTGCCTCGGCATCTGCTTTTCTAATCTCTGGATGATTCGCTAGTCCCAAATAATTATTAAGGCTCCAGTTAAGAACCTCTTTACCCCTGAATCTCATATGGGGAGCAATTTCTCCCTCCAGTTTTGGGAAAGCAAAATACCCGTGTCCAAATTCCTGATATTGTCCTATTGCGCCTCTGTTATTCTTGATCTTTTCAAATATATCCATGATAAATACCCTTTCTAAAAATTGCTCAAAATTACAGATAAAGAGCTTAATCTTAATACCTATTTATACCTAATTTCCCTCTGGCACGTCTTAAAGTATAATAAATACATAATTATTACGTTTTTATGCCTGGAATGAATTTTTTTCCCTAATTTTGCGCAACAATTTTTTTTATGAGATTCAGATTACATATTGTCCTGATTATTCTGATTTTATTAAGTTCCTGCGGTGAGTATGAAAAACTTCTGAAGAGCACTGATTTTGATCTCAAAAAGACAAAGGCAAAAGAATATTTTGATAAAGGTGAATATGTTAAAACTACTGAACTTCTCGCTCAGATACTACCACGTTTCAGAGCAACCGATGAGGCTGAAGATCTAAACTGGATGAACGCCCAGGCTAGTTTTGGCATGAAGGACTATATTATGGCAGGCAGTTTCTTTAAAACATTTATTGATCAGTTCCCTTTTGGCAAACATGCAGAGGAGGCTAATTATATGGCTGCATTATGCGACTATAATATCTCTGCCAGGCCTGAACTTGATCAGGAAAATACAAAGAATGCAATTGAAGGTTTTAATATTTTTCTAAACAAGTATCCAAACTCTTCTAAAGCAGAAGATTGTAAAAAAAGGATAAAGGACCTTCAGGATAAACTTGTAGAAAAATCATATCTGAATGCAAAGCTTTATTATGATATGAAACAATATAAGGCTGCAGTTGTAGCCCTTACCAATAGCCTTAAAGAAAACGCAGAATCAAAGTACAGGGAACAGATGATGTACCTTAAATTGAATTCCCTTTTCCTTTATGCTGAATTCAGTCTTGAAATTAAAAAGAAGGAGAGATACCAGGCAACACTTGACGACTATTATTCATTTATGGAAGAATTTCCAAAGAGCACTTATGCAAAAGATGTTAACGGTATCTATCAGAAAACAAACAAATATTTAAAAATAGGGATTCCTGACAGCGGAGTAAAATAATCAATATATTTATGGATTACAGAAAATCACTAGCACCAGTAACAACTGTTACACGCAATCTGGACCTGATGACTCAGGGTACCGGAAATATTTATGAAACAGTAATTGTTGTTTCCAGAAGATCAAACCAGATTTCGGTTGAGATGAAACAAGAACTGAACAAGAAGCTAGAAGAGTTTGCATCTTATAGCGATAACCTGGAAGAAGTATTTGAAAACCGTGAACAGATTGAGATTTCGAAATTCTACGAACGGCTCCCAAAACCAACCCTTATAGCACTACAGGAACTGGAAGAAGGTAAAATTTTCTACCGAAACCCTGAAAATCCTGCTAAACAGAAGTAATTTTTAGGATAAACATGCTGAAAGGCAAAAACATACTTGTCGGCGTAACCGGAGGTATTGCAGCTTATAAAACTGCAACTATCATCCGGTTGCTTGTTAAGGATGGCGCTGATGTTAAGGTCATTATGACCGATCACGCGAAAGAATTTATTACGCCGCTTACGTTGTCAACTTTATCAAAGAACCCTGTATTCGCAGAGTTCTTCAATACGGAGAATGGTGACTGGAACAGTCATGTGGATCTTGGTTTGTGGGCTCACCTTTTCCTTATTGCCCCTGCTACTGCAAATACTTTAGCTAAAATGGCTAACGGAGTAGCTGATAACTTACTTCTTACGACTTACTTGTCAGCCCGTTGTCCCGTTTTTGTTGCCCCATCTATGGATATGGATATGTTGAACCATCCGGCAACAATCATTAATATAGAGACACTTAAGTCTTTTGGGAATTCCATTCTCGAACCTGCAAGCGGAGAACTTGCGAGTGGTCTTTCGGGTAAGGGAAGAATGGCTGAACCTGAAGTAATAGTTAAGGAAATCGAGAACTTCTTTACAAAAAAAAAACTATAAGCCTCTGAAAGGCAAACATCTCCTGATCAATGCAGGACCTACCCGTGAACCACTTGATCCCGTTCGTTTTCTAAGCAATTATTCTTCTGGAAAAATGGGAATTGCACTGGCAGATGCCGCTGCAGAGTACGGAGCAAATGTCGATCTTGTACTTGGCCCCGTAAATGTGAGACCTCAGAATAATTCGGTAAATATTATTAATGTTACAACAGCAGAATCAATGGCGGCAGAATGTATATCCAGATTCCCGGCCTGCGACATAGCTATTCTTGCTGCTGCGGTAGCAGATTTCACACCAGTAGAAGTTTACGGAAAAAAGATAAAGAAAGATGAATCCGGATTGCTATTAAGATTTAAGCCCACAACGGATATTGCAAAAACTCTGGGTGCATCTAAATCTTCATCCCAGGTAATTGCCGGATTTGCACTTGAAACTGATAACGAATTGGATAACGCAAAAGAAAAACTTTTTCGGAAAAATCTGGACATAATTGTTTTAAATTCACTAAAAGAAGACGGAGCCGGTTTTGGACATGATACAAACAAGATCACTTTAATTGACAGGAACAATAATATTGATAAATTTGAGTTGAAATCAAAAGAGGAAGCTGCAAAGGATATTCTTAATAAAATTGTTTCAATGATTCAGTAAATGACCTTTGATAATGGCATATCATTTTAAATATTATCTTATTATTTTTCTGGTATTTCTGACAGGCATCATTAATGCTCAGGAGCTGAACTGCAATGTGCAGATATCTGCTCAGAGGATCCAGGGATCCAACCGGCAGATATTTGAGAGTATGCAGAAGGACCTTTTTGAGTTCATGAATAACACAGTTTGGACTAACCATGTCTTCAACTACGCTGAAAGGATCGATTGTAATATTTTAATAAACCTCACTGATCAGTTGTCGGCTGATGAATTTAAAGGAACGATCCAGGTTCAGCTTAGCAGGCCGGTTTTCAATACAACCTATAACTCCACAATGCTGAATTTTATTGACAACAACTTTCAGTTCAAATATGTGGAATTTCAACCGCTGGAGTTTGATCCAAACACTTACAGGTCAAGTCTGGTATCAGTTTTGGCCTATTATACTTATATGATTCTCGGATTTGATTATGACTCTTTTTCTCCGATGGGCGGAACGGAATTTTATCAGATGGCTGAGAAAATTGTTACAGCTGCCCAGAACGCTCCTGAACCTGGATGGAAACCCTATGATGGCTCACGGAACCATAACCGGTACTGGCTCGTAAAAAATGTTCTCGATAAGGAGTATGAAGGTATAAGACAGTTCCTGTATGAATATAATCTGAATGGTCTCGATAAAATGGAATCCAAAATCGCTGAAGCAAGAACCAGTATGGTGGAGACTCTCAAACTTATCCAGGATGTTTACAGAAAAAAACCCGATCCGTTCATGTATCTTGTCGAGGTAGTAATGGAAGCAAAGTCAGATGAACTCATTAATATTTTTTCAGGAGCATTCCCTGAGGAAAAAAGCAGGGTCGTGCAGATATTGATAGAAATTGACCCTGCAAACAAAACAAAATATGAAGCCATCAATTCAGCCACTGCACCATAAGAACCTGTTATGCTCATAAAACTGTTCGTTCAGAATTATGCTCTTATAAAAGAACTGGACGTCGAACTTGAAAACGGACTGACGATTATCACTGGCGAAACAGGGGCCGGTAAATCAATTCTTTTAGGAGCTCTGTCACTTATACTTGGTACAAGAGCAGATTCCTCAGTCCTTCTTGATAAAAACCAAAAATGCATTGTGGAAGGAACATTCAGAATTGAAGAGTATGAACTGAATGAGTTCTTTAGTTCCAATGAACTTGATTATGCGACAGTTACTACTCTGAGAAGAGAAATAAATCCTGCTGGGAAATCACGGGCTTTTATTAACGATACTCCTGTCACTGTTAATCTACTTAAAGAGCTGGGCGACAGGCTTATAGATATTCATTCGCAGCATCAGACACTCATGCTCAATGATAACTCATTCCAGCTTAATTTAATTGATTCATTTTCAGGTACTGCCAAGCTTAAAAATGGATATAGGGAGACTTACTCAAATTATCGCAAGCTAAAAAAAGAGTACACTGCGATAAAAGAAAAAGCCGATAAAAACAGGGCTGATCTGGAATATTACCAGTTTCAGTATAACCAGCTCGATGACGCTAAACTCAATCTGGGAGAACAGGCAGAGCTTGAAGCAGAACAGGAATTACTCGGACATGCTGAGGAAATAAAACTGGCTTTAAGCACATCATCAAATCTTTTTCTTGCTGAAGGTATATCCATCCTGTCAATGCTCAGGGAGGTTAAAACTAACCTAGGAAGAATCAGAACATTCCTGCCTGAAAGTGAAAGCCTTTTGTCAAGAACTGAATCAACCCTGATCGAACTTGATGACCTTGCAGCTGAAATAGAAAAACTGGCAGTTTCCATTGAAGCTGATCCCCAGCGACTTGCCCAGGTCAACAACCGTCTTGATATTGTCTATTCCCTGATTCAGAAACACAGGGTAAACGACCTCAATGAGCTCATAACGAAAAAAGATGAGATAATGGATCTTATAAGTTCTATTGTTTCCAGTGATGAACGACTAATGGAACTTGAAAAACTCCTTGAAAAAGAGAGAAACTCCTTGAAGTCTATTTCTGAAGAGATATCTGAAAAGAGAAAGAGCGTATTGCCCGATATTGAAATGCGGATCATCGGCTTACTGAAACAGCTTGGAATTCCAAATGCAAAATTCAGAATATCCATTACTCACTTACATGAATTTACTCCTACCGGTATTGACCAGGCTGACTTTCTGTTCTCTGCAAACAAACAGATAGCACCTGAGAATCTTGCTAAAATCGCATCCGGTGGCGAATTATCCAGAGTCATGCTTAGTCTGAAATCATTACTGACCAGGAATAATAACCTGCCTACTATTATATTTGATGAGATAGATGCAGGTGTTTCCGGAGAAGTAGCTGATAAAGTGGGACAGATATTATCAGGGATGGGGAAATATATGCAGGTTATTAATATTACTCATCTCCCCCAGGTTGCTTCACGTGGAACCCGCCACTATCATGTTTATAAGGATGACACTGATAACTCAACTTTTACCCGTGTTAAATTATTATCACCCGAAGAAAGGATACTCGAGGTCGCCAGATTGTTAAGTGGCAGTGAAATAACCGAGACAGCTATGAAAAATGCACGGGAACTTCTGAAAGCCGGAATCAATTAACCTATTATACATTACAATGAGAGAAGGACTTTTAAAAGGGAAAAAAGGTATCATTTTTGGTGCTTTAAACGAGAAATCTATTGCCTGGCAGGTCGCTCTGAAAGCCTGGAAGGAAGGGGCAGATCTGGTTCTTACCAATTCTCCGGTAGCATTACGTTTGGGAAATATACATGATCTGGCTAAAATAACCGGAAGTCGTGTAATTCCGGCGGATGCCACAAAAATGGATGAGATTGAGAACCTGCTCTCTGAAAGCATGACAATCTTTGGAGGTAAGTTCGATTTTATTCTTCATTCAATTGGAATGTCACCTAACGTGAGGAAAGATATACCTTATGAGCAGACCAGTTATGAAAATATGCTGAAGACTTTTGATATATCAGCCCTGAGTTTTCACAGGGTTCTGCAAACATCATATAAGCTTGATGCATTGAAAGAGTGGGGATCAGTTGTCGCATTATCATATGTTGCAGCTCAACGTACACTCTCGGGTTATAACGATATGGGTGATGCAAAGGCGCTCCTTGAGTCGATAGCCCGCAGCTTTGGATATATTTATGGCCGCGACAGGAAAGTAAGGGTAAATACTGTTTCACAATCACCCACGGCCACAACAGCAGGAAGTGGTATTCATGGGTTTGAATCTCTGATCGACTTCTCCGAAAGGATGTCACCCCTTGGCAACGCAACAGCAGAAGAATGTGCCGACTATTGCGTTGCATTATTCTCGGACCTTACACGGAAAGTAACTATGCAAAACCTTTTCCACGATGGGGGATTCTCGAGTATGGGTATGAGCCTTAAAGCTATTGAACAGTATCAGAAAAGTTTTGAAGAATGTAATTAAGACTGCTTGTAAATAAGTATAAACACCTATTTTTCAGGCGACTTGCTATTCAGTGAGTCGCTTTTTTTATATTTGAAATACCTAAAACCAAATCTTATGATAAAGATTGTATTATTAGTAATATTCTATTTTGCTTTCCCAATATTTATTATTTATTTATGCAAGAAATGGTCTTTCCTGCAGAAGATGGGAGCAATTGTACTTGCTTACGGATTTGGTCTTTTAATAGGTAGTATCGGTATATTACCACAGGGAAGTGATGGTTATAAACTTGCTCTTCAGGGAAAAGGCTCTCTTCCGGTAACTGAAGTTGAATCACTTATAACACAGGGCAAAGCGACTAAGGAGGATTTATTTGTTAACCAGATAGCTCAGGTTCAGGACATAATTCCATCAGTTGTTGTTCCAATTGCTTTTCCTCTATTGCTTTTTTCTCTTAATCTGAAAAGGTGGCTTCGTTATGCAAAAAAAGGTTTTATCTCGGTATTGCTCGCCCTGATAGCCGGTCTTGTAATGGTTACCGCAGGCTTTTTTATCTGGAAAAATTCAATTCCTGAAAGCTGGAAACTTGCCGGTATGTTCGAAGGAATATATGCAGGAGGAACTCCGAATTTTGTTGCAATCAAGATGGCCTTAAATGTGAATGCAAACCTTTTTGTCATTGTCAGTACATATGATATGATAGTCGGTGCTTTTCTTATCCTCTTCTTTATAACAATTGCACCCAGACTGTTCAGGATGATCCTGCCCCCATTTGAAGAATCAAAAGGCATAACAGGAGATGAAACAGAAATTTTAAGACAAACCGAAAACCTTGAGGATTATTCAAGTATGTTTAAAAAGGGAGTTTTCCTGCCTCTACTTGGAGCGCTTGGAATTTCTGTACTGATTTTTGCGTTCTCCGGTGGTCTTGCATTGCTTTTAAACAGACTTCCTATGATGGTTGTGGTTATCTTGTCAATAACCACAATAGGATTGCTATTGTCACTTTCAAAAACAATAAACAAGATTGAAAAGACATTCCAGTTGGGAATGTATCTGATCCTCGTATTTTCGCTCACTGTGGCTTCAATGGCAAATATCAGGACGATGTTCGGAATCGGAATGCTTAATCTTATATTATTTATTACATGGTGTTATTTCGGATCTCTCGTCCTGCATATTATTCTGGCGAAAATATTCAGGATTGATGCTGATAATTTTCTTATTACTTCGGCTGCTTTTATATTTTCTCCCCCTTTTGTGCCTCTTGTCGCCAACGCCCTTAAAAACAAAGATGTTATCGTCACAGGAATAACCGGTGGTATAATTGGGTATATTATAGGTAATTATCTCGGTGTTGCCCTGGCATATTTTCTGAAGGGATTCTGAAAACCCGTTTTTTGCCCGCTAAGCCCTTGGTGGGTTAAAACAGGTAATTCAACCCGATTGAGAATCCAATATTTCCATCCTGCACATTGAGTGCCTTACCGCAATCAATCGCAACTACAAAGTTTTGGTTCATTACCAGCATTATGCTAACACCTGCACTCTGATGTAACTTTTCTGCTCCTGGTTTAAAGTAGTCGGAAAATTTTTCAGTTGTAACAAAATCCGAATTATAAAGATTATCAAACCTGGTTCTAAGATCAGCTGGAAGTTTGATCTCTTTAGTAACCATCCCGAAATCATAAAATCCGTTAAGTCCCAGGTAACAATCCTGTTTAAAGAATTTAAAATATAATGGTTTCCAGCGAAGCTCGATATTTCCCATGAAAAAGTCATCACCAACAATCCTGTCTAAGAGAATTCCTCTTAATGTTTTTGAACC
>PLLX01000053.1 GCA_003141415.1 Bacteroidales bacterium | reverse complement strand
ATTAACGAACTTAAATCTAGCCTAAAAATATATTTTACGTTAAGCTCTGGTATCAACACTTTTTTCAAAGTATGATATTATCTGGCCATTATGTTTATTCTATTCAGGAGTGGATCTCTATATGAAAGGCCTATAGGTATGTCTCTAAGTTCATTTCCAATGATCAAATCAAGAGAATTTTCTTTTATAGTCTTTATCAAACCTAAATTCACAATAAATGATCGATGTACTCTGATAAAAATGCCAGAAGGTAATTGAAACTCAATTGCCTTCATAGTAAAATGAATTGTAAACTTTTCATTTTTAGTATTTAGTATAACATAGTTCTCAAGAGCTTCAACGTATATGATGTCTTTAATTTTCAGCTTGACTAACGCTGATCCTTTTTTAATAAATATCTCATTAACATCGCTGTTGCTGACTTCCTTATTTGCAAAATACCGTATTGCTTTATCAACAGCTTTGCAGAATCTTGAAAAAGTCACAGGTTTAATTAGATAATCAACAATATTGAATTCGAATGCTTTAAGGGCATCCTTATCATCTGACGAAATAATTATTATGTTTGCTCGGTAGTCGAAACCATTGATAAAATTAGAGATATCCATATTTGGTGTCTCGACATCAAGAAAGATAAGGTCAATATCGTTTCTTTTTGATAATTGATTACTCATTGAAACTGAATCACTAAACGTCCCAATAAGATTGAGAGAAGACGACTTTCCCACAAATTCTTCAAGAGCCTTGCTACTAGTATTACTGGCGCATATAAAGCATTTCATAAAGGCGAATTTAGTCAATATTATTAAATCAATAATTGTGCCTTACTTCATAAAAAAATCAAAATATAATAAAGTTTAAGAATTTTTTAATCCTATATATCCCAAAACCCCAGGTTGTACAGTTGCATAATTAATATGCTGATATATAGGTAGATATATTTTTGGCAACTACAATAAATAGTCTAAATGCTTCTTCTTAAGCGATTTAAAGTATTGTTGCGTTTCGATATTGCAGAATACTATGGGATATAGAAAGTTGATGAAACTGGTCAGAAATGGCTATATATAAGGTTATAATTAAGTAGTATATGGCTGATATTCAGTCCAATGGCATTATTGGGGAATTGGGAAGCAAAGTTGCAATATGTATGCTTCTCATAGTGTTTATCGAGCTGAATGTATTTACAAAGGTTAAATTAATTTCTCTTTAGCTTCTTATCTGGTTAAAGTTATAAATCATTCATACTTTAATGCGTTCACAGGATTCAGACGAGATGCTTTATAAGAATGAAAATAAACTGTGAATAGAACAACCACTTCCGCAATTATAAAAGTTATCACAAATATCCATGAGTTAATTGTTACTTTATATGCAAAATTATTTAACCACTTAGACATAAAATAGATAGTTATTGGCACTGAAATAAGCCCAGCTAAAGCTGTTATAACAAAATTTTCAACCAGGAAGGAATAAACTATTTTCCTTTCCGAACTTCCAAACACCTTTTTTAACCCAATTTCTTTTGTTCTGGTTTTTCCGACAAATAAAGTCAGCCCAAATAGTCCAAATGCTGCAATCAGAAGGGTAAAAAGAGCAAATATTGAAACAATGGTCGTTAAGTTTTTTTCTGAGGAATAAAGCTCTTTAATTAGGTCTTCAATAGTGGAATAACTGAATGGTCTGTCAGGAGCAGCTTTTTTCCATTCTAAATCGAGAAATGGAAGTATACTCTTGAGTGTTCCTGGTTTGAAATGAACAGCAACCTGCTGTATATAATGGTCGTCCATTTGTATACTTAATGGGGGAATATCTGAATGAATTGAATGAAGGTTAAAGTCTTTGACAACTCCAATGATCGTCTGATTTCCAAGTTTCTTTCCCAAAGGATCAGTTATTCCTAATCGTTTAATAGCCGTTTGGTTAAGTACGACTGATTCCTTAAGGTCGCTACCAAAATCCTCCGAGAAATCTCTTCCCTCGACAAATTGAATACCCATTGTTTTCAGAAAATTATAATCAATAGCCATCCCTTCAACTTGTACTTTTACCTCTTTGTCCTGAAAATGAGGATACATTGAAGACATCGAATTTTCCATTGGGAGGCCTTCCATTACTCCTCCAGCAGCAATAATATTTGGGTTTGATCTGATACTGTTAATGTAGGCTGAGTACTCTTTAAAATCTCTTCCCAGATTAACCAATAGAATATCTTTATTATAATAACCCGGATCTTTCCTAAGAGCATATTTATATTGTGATCGAATGATGAGTGTACTTGATACAAAAGAACAGAAGATAATTAATTGAATAATTATAAGACAAGAACGAATTAAGGTTTTCTTCTTTCCAATAAAGGTTGTATTTTTTAAAACATCGGATACTTTCAACTTAGACAAATAGCCTGAAGTGTATATTCCAGAGGCAATGCCAATAAAGATTGTGACTATGAGATAAACTAGAATATATACCAAGATATTTGAGTTTATGATATGAAGCTGAGTTTGGAACAGTTTTCCTGCATAAGGCATGGCAAGCAACATAAGAATTAAAGCAACAGGCAACACGAGGATTGCAAGTAAAATTGATTCAATAAATAATTGATTTTTTATGCTTCCAGTTCCGCCACCGTAAGTTTTTCTTATTCCAATTTCTTTTGCTCTGGCCGATGAAACCGCTGTAGAAAGGATAATATAATTAATGGCAGCTACTAGCAAAATAACCAAAGAAATGGCTGAAAACAACCTTATATTTTTAATATTACCTTCAATTCCTGTATTTAACACCTGGGTTGATCTTAAGTAAACATCCGATAAGTTCTGAAGAGAATAGTTGAAAGGTGGTTTTTCACTTATATTTTTAACTTCAAATGCCCTGAATTGATTTTCAATTGAATTTATATTGCAGTTTTTGGATACGAGAACCCAGGTATTCCAGAAGTTCATTGTCCAATCTTTATCGGCACTGGTATTAAAAGTTTTACTTATATCAGCAAGTGTCCATCTGCTATTTAAAAAGCACTGGGCCCTGAAAGTGGAGTTTTCAGGAATATTTTCAAATACTCCTGTGACTTTAAAAACATGTTCTTCATTATTTACTAATCCCACAATTTCTTTTCCCGTTGGATCCTGTCCAGGGAAAAGCTTTTTTGCCAAATCCCTGGAAAGAATAAGTGAACTCTGATCTTCCAACAAATTATGATGAGTTACACCCCAAACCATATTAATTGTGAAAATATCAAAAACATCTGAATCACTGGCAATAGCATCCTGGACATTAATATATTCATCTTTTAATCTTAATTTAAACCCTCTCATTCGTCTTACCGTAGTAGCTTTTTCAATTTGTGGAAATTGTTCTTTTAATGCGGACGCCAATATGAAAGGAGTGCCAGACATAGTATTCTTAAAATCGACGTAGTAATTAAGGACTCTGAAAACTTGTTTTTTGTTTTTATGACAATTGTTGTAGCTTAATTCGTTAATTACAAAGAGTAATATTATGAATGAAGCAGCTAATGCAATTGAAAGCCCTAATGCATTTATAACCGCAAATAATTTGTTTTGCTTCAGAAAGCGCAAGCCTGATTTAAGATAGTTTCTAAACATTGAGGTTGGTATGAAGTATTAGATACTTTTTTAATCATGGACAGACAATAATCAAATTTAATCTTTAGTCTTTTTAAAAACAATTTTATTTTTCACCCCCCAAAATCCCTTGTATTTGAGTTGCATAATTGATATTTTGACTATAAAGGTTAAAATAAATTGCAATTAGAAATCTGTTATTTAATGTGCTGTTTTAATGTGTTTTAGGTAACATTATTGTTTCTAATTCGTATACAATTATACTCCACAGATCGTGTCAGTTAGATCCGGAAATGATGTCTCAGTCTGATCCGGAATAATCACTAAGAATTTAATATTACACAATAATGAAAATACTGAAAACAACATTCAGAAAGAATGATTTATACTATACTTTAATCTGTAGAAATGATAAGGTAGCGATGTATGAAACAAGACAAGACAAAGATATGATTCGTTGCCATTATGAAGTATCTAGAATTTATAGAAGACCAGCACATACTGCATTTGATGTAGACTTTGAGAAGGCAGAAGTATTAACGAGTAATGATCAATTCTTTTATGATGGGAGTGGCGCATTTATAAAAAAGGATAATGCAATGAAACATTTTCTTCAATTATCAAAAGAATTATACCGTGGTGTAAAACAGCCTAACCGTTTAGACTCTGATCTTCCTGAATAGGATAGGTCCAACTGGCATGAATTAATCAAAACGGGTATAGTTGTTTTGGTGTACGGGGGGTTAAATTTAAATGGGGTTGAGGTATCGTCTATCTACCATTGGTTCATTGTGACATTTAGAAAGTCAAGTGACACTATTCTATTCACACTAGGAGATCATACCTCCTAGTGTCTATGGTGCCATAATTATTGGCAAAGCAGTTATTAAGTATGTCGTTGATATACTGTATTATACTATGAATAGTGATAGTTGGGAAATTGGGAAGAAGATTCTTGAATTTGAGAAACAGGTCAAAAAATTTATCCCATCTTTAGGTTTTCATTGTTTTTCACAATAAACTTCGCTCTTTCAAAAAGTTCATCAAAAGTTAATATTTCAGGACTAGATGTATTCTTTCTATAAAGTTCAAAAGATCGATATTTGTCTTTATTGATTCCATTTTCAGTTGAAAATTCTTTAAGGCTGCCTATTACAAGATACGATTTTGGTTGATAATTGAAAATCTCTTCTCCAGTTGGATTCCCTTCGTTATCTTCAATGATTACTTTATTTGATAAACTTTCTACTGCAGATGCGACTGTCCCCTGAACTTGTGATACTGCACCTGCTAACTCTTTTGAAGGAGACCAACATCCAGCCCTATAAGGTGTATTTGCGAGCAGAGAAGTGGTATCTGTTTTTATTTCGACAAAACAAAGATTAGAAATAATCCCATTTGTTTTCATTACAGCATCTGCTCTTTTTCCAAAACTGTTTAAACTATGCCCTAGAACAATTTGTTCTAGCTTTTTTTCATCTAGGCTTGATAAAAAAACATAACCAAGGCCGTAGCCAAATAGCCAAGGATTTTTTTCAAAATATTTTTGCCAAAGACCTTCATTTGTACAGCCTTTTTTTATTTTTAATTCTTCAAAATAGCCTTTATCAGACATAAGTTTTTCATAAATGCTAAGTTGTCGTTTACGATAACCAACTGTGACAATATCCTCTTTTGTAATTTCTGATCGTAATAATTCCGAAAAGATTTCTTGATTTTCATAGAATAAACTTCTAGCTTGAGTATCTGAAACCCTAAGACTTTTTAGTTCTTCATCAGTAATATTTATTGGCCCGGTACTTTCTAACTTAGCTAATTGGATATTTTTCACAAATTCAAGAAGGGTCCCAATTTCTTCGCCGATAAATGAGAAGCTAGCATTGTGAGGTTTTTCAGTTGCAACTGTGTAGCCTTGAATACTTAACAAAAATATTTCTCTATTATCTTCAAGAAATTTCGCAGAAATATATGACTTAGCATTTTCTTTATGTCTAAGTACTATTTCATCTCTAATCTTTCCAAAAGCATATGTATCTGGAGATTCAATTACTTTTGAGGCAATGCGGATTCTCCTGTTCAAATCTCCGAACGCTTTTAGACTTGGACTGATGTATGTTTTGCCTTCTTTGGGGTTTTTGTAATCATCCATCATTTTTGGTTTAGGATCAATGAAAGTTAAAGTTTAATATATGAATATTAGGGGATTGCAGGAGATATATCATCATGTTACACAATAAGTGAAGTGGTCAATAACCATTAAATTAACTATTATCTCGCTTATTTTTTAAACCCATTGTTAAAAGCTTTTGTCTTAGGGTCGAATGAATACTTCAACTACAAGATCTTCATCTGAGATATTATTTAAGTCATTTTCTAAACCTCTTGGATTTTCTATTCTACCTTCCGGGTCATACACAAAACAAATTAAATGTTTGCAATCTGGATGAGCCTTATAATGTCGAGAATCTAATATTAGTTGGTCCCCAACTTGTTTATCTTTTAGTCCTTCTCTGGTTTTCTTTACTTCAATTACTATTTTCTCATTTTTTAATAGAAAATCGACTTTAGTTGAGCTTCCTGCATATGAAGGTGTGTATTCCTCAGCACGTACATCTTCATATTCAATTTTTAAAAGACCTTGTAGCAAATCTTGAATATCATACTCATCCGTAATTTGGATGGTGTTGCGTCCATCATGGCGATTCCTTAATTGATTTACAACAACATGAAATTGCTCGATGAGGCGATACACGAAATTTGTTTCTGATGGAATTTCAATTTCCTCATCATTTGTTCCAGAAAATTTTAATTCTAATTGTCTTATAAGTCTCTTTGAGTTCTTTTGAAAATCTTCAACTGATGCAATCATTGTAAATATTGACATTAGTTCCCCATCTATATTAATGTGCGGAGGAGTATCTAAACCTTTATTAAGCAATTGAGCTGGGTCATGAGTGTAAACAGTTCTTGGAGTTTTCATTCTTATATAATCATGGTGACTTATTCCCCACTCTTGATTCTCAATTTTATCAAGCAATTCATTTTCTGATACAAATACGTCATTCCCTTTTATTATGGACAACTCTGTAACAATTTCATCTCTAAATTCTCTATTCGCTTTCATTAAATCAGGAATTGCTTTATTAATTTCTTCAAGTTTTATACCTGTTTTTTCTTCAATATATGATTGAATTATTTCTTCTGTTAACTGCAGTGTACCTCCTCCATTTGACTTGAAATTTCGATAATAATTAAAATTTTTGGAAGCCCAAGCTCCGACCCAATTGTGTCCAAAATCAGAAGAGGCTTCAACAAGTTTTTGAACTTTACCTTTAATTGATTCGATCAATTCACCATTGGATTCAACTAATTTTATTAGCTGTGATTTAAGACTTTGTAATTGTTCGATTATTTTCATTTTAATTTACTCTCACTCAATTAAATAATTATCTCTTAAATTTAATATGGAACACTATAATAAAAATGCATTTCTGAGTGAAAATTATTGATCAGACTCATACAATATCAAATTTACAACTATATTAAGAGATAGACAATTATATTTCTATCAGCTATTTGCGAAATAACCAATACCTTACCTAATATTCTATATATCATTTGTCATATAACTGACTCCCTAATTACCTTCAATCAAATTCAATCGGGCGCGAGCCGTCGCGAGTAGCAGGACAATTTTCGGCATATGAAGTGGGGTTATTGAATGACTAAAGCAAGGCTTATGAAATAACCCATTGGGCTTGGCCTTGCTGTGTCATGAAATATTGCTTTATGCAAACCCACGAATGCCGTATAAAATTGGATGCCGCAGGCGAGCACTTATCAATAGTGAGGGTTGCGATTTATGTTGTATACCTTAGACAAGAGATTTTCAATATGTAACATAAAGAGAGCCTACCCGAACACCTAAGTAACCTGGTTTAATAAATAATAATGACATCGCTTGCCACAAGCTAAAGAAAGATCTAGAGTAGTTACTGTTTCATAGCCCATTTTTAAAATATTTTGATTAAAATTTTTTATTAATTAACACTCAACAGATCCTAGTACATCAAATGGTAATGGATAATTATGATCATCAACCTTATCCCTATTTGTCAACACTATTTCCATACGCTCAAAAATTTCAGCTTTTTTATATTGCCTAGGATATTTGGTGAGAACTAAATGATGAGGTAGAGGAATTGATGACTCAAATTGTTTACTATTTGCCGTAAAATTTGCAGAATTTTCATAACATTCGAATTGCAAAAGAACCTCAAAATTATTGGGTCGTGATTTGGCAAAATCACTAAAGAGTTCCAATTCATCTTCTGAAAAGCAATAATTTTCATTATCAATTTTGAACCAAGTTACCAATAAAGGCTCAGTATGAATTAGTGACGCATATCTAAAAAATGATATTTTTGTTTGAAGTTTGAACATATAATTATGGTTTTAAAAAGAATTCTTAAGATAAAACAATCAATTATACTTAATTTTAATCTTAATGTATCACATTCAGGACAACAATAATGATATCCATCTGCTCTATAAAGATATGTTTTCCTCCCTTCTCTAATTGCATCCCACTTCTATAAAATGATTAAACTGCAAATAATCATTTGACTTTATTAAAGTTACGAGACAAATACTATACGATTCAGAATTATATTATGATCAAATAGTTTATGTCACTTTCAAAGGAATTGGCAATTTAGAAACCAAATATATGTTTTATATAAATTCCTATAATTTTGTTACCCTGAAATTATATGAAATAATCAGATAAAAGTTAAAAGAAGCCTATCCATGAATTAGCTTAACAGGATGAAATTTGGATGCAAAACCCGAACTCCTATTACCAGGTTAATTATCCCTTATACAACGAACAGAAAATCCATAATTTCTTGTTGTCCCACCTATAAAAAGTTCTCCGCTATTCCATTGAATATGGTAGGCATTAAAAGAGCTAGATGTAGCAGTCTGCCAAGTTGCATAGTTTCCTAAACTGTTAAATTTACCAGTATAGTCTCGTGAACCTCCGGGTACTGCAGAAAATCCAAATTCGTTAGTTGCTGCAGTGTTGGGACTAAGCCAATGAGATAAACCAATTTCTTTTAATTTCCCAGCAGCAATCTTTTCTCCACCCAAATAGGTTATTAGAGTACTCCAATCTGCATCGGATGGAACATGCCAACCTGTTGGACAAACACCACGATTATCCAAAACCACGTATCCTGTATATAACCGCCCATAAGTGGATACATTTGATTCTATACTATCATAAGCCCATTGGTATTTAGGAGTAGCTTCACCTGTAATATCCTTTGATGCAGGAATCGTGGTTAGAATTTCATCCCCATTAAGATAATGTTTTGTTTTAAGATTCTCTGTAAACCACCAACTTGTACCAATCATTACAATTCCATAAGTATTGTTTTCTATATCTTTTATAATAGAATTGGTCGTAAAGGCTATTTGGTCACCATATCCTATTCCTCGAGCATTTATGGCGTAAGCCTTAATATAATATGTTGTACTGGACGAAAGATTTGTCAATTGCACAGAAAATATTCCTAGACCATTCCCTGATACCACTTTTGTCCCTGTCAATTCAGGACTTTGAAAAGTCCCCCAATAAATACCTCTTTCACTTATTACTGATCCTCAATCTGACGTTGCTTCACCCTCTACAATAGAAAAAAATGATGCAATAATAATTGGACTATTAGTTGTAACAGATGGAAATAATGGAAGGGTTGTAAAAGAAACTTGATCACCAAGTGCTTCTCCTTTGAGGTTTTTTGCATACGCCTTTAAGTAATAGGTTGTATTAACTGATAGATTAGTAAGTTGATATGAAAAAGCCCCTGAACCATCCCCTACCGGTACTTTCGTACCAGTAGTTTCTGGGCTTTGGGAAAGACTCCAAAAGATACCTCTGTCAGTCACAGGATTCCCTCCATCACTTGTTATATTCCCTCCAATAATTGCAGAAGTTGTGGTTAAATCTGTTGCGGAAACTGTTAATACTGTGGGTTTTTCTACTAACATTGTCTTGAAAATTTGCTCATTCCCATAGGCAGTTCCTGCTTTATTTGACGCAAATGCACGAACATAATATAAAGTATTTCCATCGAGACCAGTCAGATCAGCCTGAAATAATCCTAATCCCACTCCATTATTGCTTAATCCATTATTGGTCTCTATTGTTGGATTTTGATTTTCCCCCCAGACAAGTCCTCTTGTAGTAACTTCAGCCTTCCCATCATCAGTGACATTTCCTCCAGATTGAGCAGATATCTCAGTGATGTTTGAGACAGCAGTTGTTATTAGAATTGGTGGATTTGGATTATCTTTTTTACACGAATCAAATATGCAGAATGATAGAAAAAAGAAAATTAATTCTAAACATCTTAATAAATATTTCATTTGAATTTTTTTACATGAACTTATTCAAAATCGGTTTCTTACCAAATTTACATCTTGTTTAAAAGAAATGCAATTATAATTGTTCCATTAAAAAACCATCCACCCAAGAGTAACCAAGATGGATGGAATATACATAAAGGGAGCAACCCGAACACCTTTTGACCTGGTTTATTAAATTGTCAAAATGACCTAACTGCACGCACAAAACAGTTGTAATATCTAACGACGTCATCCCTCTGGGCACCACTGCTGAAACTCTGAACCCATGTATCGGTGGAGCTCCACCAGAGGTCATAATCAAAACCACCAATTGCACTTCTGTTTAAGTATAACTTATTCAACTCATCTTTACTTGGCAAATACCAGTCGCTATAACCACCTAATACTAAATCGCTACAATAACTTGCTGCAGTTAATCCTGGACATCTGGCTATGATGTCAATGGTGTTCTGATTACCTGTGCCTAATGCGGTACCAGCTGCACCTAGTCCATCTATACTGTAACACCAACCCCATATGAGTGCTATGCTTTGATCGCTTGGTGCGGCTATTAACCCATGTGTTTGTCCCGGAACATAACCTGGATCACAGGGCTCTAGAATATAGGCTACTATGCCACCCTGATAACTATCTCCTATGGCAAGAGATGTTGTAAAATTTACTTCATTTCCGTAAGCAGTGCCAGTATTATTGGTAGCATAAGCTCTTACATAATAAATATTACCTAATGTTAACCCGGTTATTGAACTTATAAATGTCCCTGTTCCTGTGCCCTCGTTGGTTTTATTGTTTGCAATTGTTGGATTTGCAGTTGTGCTCCAACAAACTCCACGAGCTGTTACTGCTGCTCCGCCGTCATTACTAATATTGCCGCCGCTCGAAGCAGTGGTTTGGGTTATTGAAGAAACTGGCGTGGTGGTAAGTGCTGGTAATCCTGCTCCTTGAAGGCAGCGAACAGAAAAGCCATAACGATTAAAGTAGTAGTTCCTGAAAACACTGTTTTTATCCATCTTCAGACAGTAGGCCCAGACGTAGTCAGTAATGTTTTCTGTAGAACTCCAAAAGTAGCCCCCAATTAATAAACTATCAAAATGAGCACCACCTTCCGATGCGGGAGTTAAATTGTGGGGCTCACGGAAACCTCCTGGAAGAGCAGTAAACCCGCTTTCGTTGGTTGCCCCTGCATTAAGGCTGGTCCAATGTGTTGTGCCTGTTTCTTTTAATTTACCTCCAGCAACACTTTCGCCTCCCAAATAGGTAGTCAGTGTCGTCCATTCGGCATCCAAAGGAACATGCCAGCCTGTTGGGCATAGTTTGCCAGTGTTAACTACATACCAATTGTACAATGCTCCATATGTATCTTTGTAGTTATCTGCATCATTATTGAACCAGCAATATCCAGGTACCATTAATTCTAGCCATGCAAATCTATCAGTAACAAGTGAAATAATCGTATTATCGTTGTATTTGGTGGTTTTCAGATTTTCTGCCATCCAAACCTGGGAACCTATAGTTACCACCGGATAGTTGTTATTATCCCCATCTTTGCAGGCAATAAAATTAAAAGTAATTGTTTTGTCTGATGTGGGGATGTCTGTTATTACAGTGCTATAATTTCCTGATATGCCTGTAAATTTTAACCTATCCCCATTGGTATACGCCATATCCACAGTAGCCATTGTTCCTTTAGTATCCTTTTTTAATGTAATTACATTAGTTGCTTGATTAGTGCTGATTTTCTCTACGTTGATACCTCCGGAAACTTTACCTTCGCACAATAATTTTCCTGAAAAGCGATACCCAACTCCCGTAACATTTATTAAATATGCACCGCTATTTAAACCTGAAATACGAAATACCTGTTTTGAATTTTCTAAATAACTTGGAACTTTAGCTAATGGTTTTCCGATCATATCAAATACTGTAATTATTACATTTCCTGAAGTAGGGGGAACAATCTCCAACCTTGAATTGTCAGTCATAGGATTTGGGTAAATCTTCATACCCCAAGATTGTCCATTATCAATTGAATTAACACCTGTTGTTATTGTCAAGCGCAACACATCACTTCCGGACACAGTGATAAAATCATTAGTAGTTAAGTTCTCAACTCTAACACTATTTACAATATTTGATAAGCCAGTTCCAGCAAAAGTGATAAAGTAATTCTGGGCATTTGTATTTAATGCACAAAAAATGCAAATACAAAACAATAATTTTTTCATGATTATTAAGTTTTGTTCAAGTTATGAAAAACATAAATACAAATCAAATATAAAAATCCATCCATCCAAGATTAACTCAGATGGATGTATATAGTATTATGAAAGCAACCCGAATACCTATTTTCTAATATTAAAAACCCCCGGGTTGATTTCCGAGGGCTGGTAATAAGTCATTGTTATCAATAGTTAATTAATTCTTCAGACAACGAATAGAAAGTCCAGAATCTCTACCACGTAACATCGTTAAAGGAGTCGTACCATACTCGCCAGAAATAGGAATGGGGTAATATAGTGATGATCCCGGATATGCACTTTCAGTGGAAGACCAATACTCCCCAACACTAGTCCTTTCTTCGAATGAAGAAGTTCGGTAACCACCTGGAAGGGCTGTAAAACCAGTTTCGTTGGTTCCCACTAAATCAGACCTATTCCAATGATTTGTACCTGTTTCCATTAGTTCTGCACCTGTTATACCACTAATATCGCCTCCGGGCTTTAAAAGGATTTCCCATTCGCCTAAAGTAGGTACATGCCATCCAGTAGGACATACTTTACGGCTGTCTGTTGCTACATACCATGTATACAATCTACCATAAATATCAACATTACTTTCATTACCATCATACGCCCATTGGTATTTGGGTGTGCTTTCACTTGATATATCCAATGTTGCAGGAGTAGTTGTTCCTATTAAATCACCATTACTGTACTTGGTTGTTTTTAGGTTTTCTGCCATCCATTCCTGAGTACCGATTGTGACTGTATAATAATTGTTTCCATCAATGTCAGAAACAGTTCCTGTATATGTCTTAAATATCACTTCATTGCCATAATTTGTTACAGTACTATTTGTAGCATAGGCTCTTACGTAATAGGTTGTATTTCCGGTAAGTCCGATTATAGAACTTGTAAATGCTCCTGTTCCAGATCCGTCAATAGTCCTCGCGTTTTCAATAGTAGGATTTGGTGATGTACTCCAACAAACTCCACAGGAAGTTACATATGCCCCCCCATCACTAGTTATATAGCCACCACTTGTTGCTGTAATCTGCGTTACAGAAGTAACTGCAGAGGTACTTAGGATCGGCGATAGAATACCTTTAGTACATCGGACGGATTTTCCTTGATTTAAAATTGATGTAGCTTGTAAAGGAGAGACAGGATATCTTATATGAATAAATAAATTTTTGCTATCACTCTCGATTTCTGCATAAGCTATCTTTTCTCGAATCCACCATGTGCCATAAGCTCCAATATTACCCCCTGGACTTCCAGCAGGAAGACCATTAAAACCGGAACTATTATTAGTTTCCTGTTTGTTTCCTACTGAGCCATCGATTTCATTTGTCTGCCAATCCGTATTCGCGGCAAGAGATTTGCCTACGGGGAATTCTATATAACAATCCGTACTGACAATATCCTCAGTATAAATGCTATCGGAACCATTTGTTAGTCTTCTCCAATCAATATATTCAGGTAATCGCCAGCCAATGGGACAGGCACTGTCACTTGCCGCATAGTGTGTATATAGCCTGCCATATTTAGGTACATTATTTTCACTTCCACCTACCGGCCATATATAATCTCCGCCATTTGGTCCAAATGTATTTATTCCTATGATACTACCTCTACGATACCTCGTGGTTCTAAGGTTTTCTGCCATCCATAACTGGGTACCAATCTCTACCACTTGATAATTGTTGCCATCACCATCTGTACATTCAATAAAATTAAATGTAAGTGTTTTGTCTGATGTTGGAATGTCCATCATTACAGTGCTGTAATTTCCTGATATCCCAGTAAATTTTAACATGTCTCCTGATGTATAATTCATATCAACGGTAGCAAGCTCTCCTTTAGAATCTGTTTTTATTTTCCCTTTTTTAGCTGTCTGATTATAATTGATTTTCTCTATGCTGATTGCTTCAGGTTCTTTACTATTGCACAACAATTTCCCTGAGAACTTATAAGTAATGCCCATAACGCTGATTAGATATGAACCACTTTTAAGACCTGAAAGATGAAATTCTTGTAGTCCCTTATCCAATTTACTTTGAATTTGAGTTAACAATTTCCCAGTCATATCAAAAACAGAAATAGTTGCATCTCCTGCTACAGGAGGTGATATCGCCAATGTTGAATTATCAGTCATTGGATTCGGGTAAATCTTCAATTCAGATAACTGTCCATTATCAATAGATTTAACTCCCGTTACTATTGTTGTTAGGTGCAAAATATCATTCCCGTTCAAAGTGAGAGTTGTCCCTGCAGTTAAGTTCTTAACATTAACTGTCGATACAATATTAGATTCCCCAGTCCCAGCAAAAGAAATTAAGTAATTCTGTGCATTTACTTTTAATGCACAAAAAATGGTTATTAAAAACAATATCCCTTTCATACCTATTTATTTTAGTGAAAGTTATGAAAGACAATGACACAAGTCAAATAAAAAATCCATCCACCCAGAACTTAACCCAGATTGATGGAATGCGATTTGAATACTTGAGCAACCTGAACACCTATTCCACTGAGCAATTTGATCTATTCAATTGGTTCGTTCAAATTTCTTCAAGTTCATTTAATACTGCATAATATTCACTGCCGCATTTTGGTATTAAATTACCTTCTTTAGAGGCACAGCTTATTGTAATACTGGCAAAACTTGGTATTGCTCTGTAATTTCTTGATATTTCAGTAATTACATCATGTGTATCATTTGGCACATATACAGGAATATTTGGAGACAGGTCCGTTTTGACCCAAACATATAATAATACCTTCTCTGGGTTTTCAACTAAAACATGTGTGGCACCATTTTCAGGATTCATATTAACAGCGATAAGTTTACCGTCCTGTACCACGAGGAAAGTCATGAATAATGCCAAGCCAAATTCATGTAATTCCAATCCTGTCATCTCCTTGCCTAACCTCTCTGGCTTACATATATGCGTAATAGGAATAGGAATATCATCATCGGTCAATTTGTTTAATGAAAACATAATAATGATATTAAATTGTTAAATTAATTCTTTATAATCACTCATCCAAGTCCCCCTTTCGAGGGACCGGGTAAGTGAAATTAGCACTGTTGATTTTCAGTGGTTCTTGATTACTTAAAGTCGAGGTGAACCATCTCAGAACAACAATAAATAAAATGCAGCATAACTCGACTAAATATCCGGTGTTAGGGTCTGTTAGTATCTGTCTGGAATGTTCACCGTCTGCAATTGAATGATTCAATGCAAAAATTAGAATGTGTTTTTCTTCAA
>PLLX01000187.1:232-4603 GCA_003141415.1 Bacteroidales bacterium | reverse complement strand
TTAGCTATTATAAAGAGAAACTGCATCCTGACTGGAGAATTATCGGGACTAAGAAAATAAGTCGAGACTTTAATTTTGATAACTATAAAAAAAATATTGCATTTGTAAATAAAGTAGCTGAAATTGCTGAAACAGAACGACATCACCCTGATATTTATAACTTTTATTCAAAAATTACTATTGAAATCTGGACTCATATTATTAAGGGATTGTCTGAAAACGATTTTATCCTTGCCTCTAAAATTGATAGTCTATGAATTTAATTTTTATGCATAATCGGATTGCAGAAGATAAAAAAAGGGGGGGAAAGTATATTATTCTTTTTGACGGGAACTGCAAATTGTGCAATAATGTTGTCAATTTTATTTCAAGGAATGACAGTA
This sequence comes from Bacteroidales bacterium, assembly GCA_003141415.1. Taxonomy (GTDB): domain Bacteria; phylum Bacteroidota; class Bacteroidia; order Bacteroidales; family VadinHA17; genus LD21. Next base: position 4,220 of record PLLX01000187.1, on the reverse strand, counting down.
GAAGAATGTTCTGTTTCATACCGCTCGAATCGGTAAAGGCTTCAGAATATTTAAGCCGATATAACAAAAAAGATGTAAATAATGGATCGGTGTTATTAATTCAGAATGAGAAGATTTATATAAAATCTAATGCAGTACTAAACATTTTAAAATGCCTGGATGGCTTATGGCCTGTACTTTATGTATTTATTATAGTTCCGGGATTTATAAGAGATCCTGTTTATAATTTAATAGCGAAATACCGATATAGATGGTTTGGAGCTATTACGGGCAGTCCTGATTACAGATCTTGCTAGCATTTACATTCCCTACCGAAAACGCTATCTCAATCATTTTTTCTCATTTATTTCTGAGATACAGGAAACTGTTAGCCATGTGTTGAATCGGCAGGCTTCAAAAAAAAAAATTAAACAATAACTGATAATTAGATGTTCCTCAGCAAATTCATCCGATCACAGAAAAAAAGTGCTATTAATATATTTTGCAAAGTTATTATCAGTTATCTTCTCTTATTATTTGATTGAGTTTGAGTGTTTTGTCTAATCGGACGTTCAACCTGAGTGTTTTTCTGCTGGCTGGGAGGATTAATATTGTTATGTTGTTGGATTTGTCGAACAGGTTGCGATTGTGGTTGTATTTGTTTCCATGTGTTTTGATGATATTGCTGGGCGTTTCTTAACTGATTGAAATTTTCAGTTTGCTTTGAAGGATTAGGATTTTTTTGCTGTATGTTCACATTATCAGGTCTTTTGGGGGAATTATTATTTGGCTGAGGATTCGTAATTACCGATTGTTGTTGCTTATTAATATTGTTATTTTGAACATTACTATTCTGTTGTTTAAGATTTTGTTCAGATCGTCTATTATTTAATTGCCCATTTTCTGAAGCTTTATAGCGATCAGGTATCGTAACTGCAGGTTTCTTAATCGGTTCGGGTATATTTTCCTGGACAGATTGTGTTTTAGAATCCCTTCGAATTAATTGTTTTTTAGAAACATCTGCAGATAATAAAGGATATTTATTTTGTTTTTTTTGTAAGTATTCAGATTGCTCAATCTGCTGGTTCGGATATTTGGTATTATATTTTCTTCTATCTACCTCCATCTGACCGTACTCTTTAAATCGCTGAGCTCTATTAATATTATCTTTGTCCCAATCATCAGTAACTATATCCTTGTTCCTGTTGCGCCAGTCGTTCACACTATGACTTATGCTATTATTATTCAGCGATTCGCGGTGCTTGTTATAGTAATTATAATAATGGTTTGATAATTCGGCGTATTTAGAATAATGTTCAGGAGAATAAAAATACCATTCCATAAAATATGCAGAGGGAAGTCCGAAAAAAATTGCACGTCTGCCGGGACCATAATAAAATCCCCAATCATACCAGTATGGATAAGGATTCCAGTAATCATAAGGGTACCATGATGGATAGCCAAACCACCAATTATATGGATTAGAACTGTAATTGGTTACATCTTGTGTCATAGACGCATTATAATCTTCAGGCTGATATCCATTGTCCTGTGCATATTCCTGAGCTGCCTGGGTATATTCTTCCTGTGCCTGGGGATTATCATTCATGCTTTGTTTCCACTCGTCAGCTTCCTGTGTATTTTTTTGAGTTAATACCAGGTTTAAAGAATCTGTTTTATGTAAAACTCTTTCAGGATTCCTTTTATAATAATCTCCTACAACCACAGTATATTGCATATGGTCGAAAAGTATATCCAGAACTTCTGGCATCTTTATCATTTCCTTGAAAACATTGATAACTTCGGGAATGTAACCACTCATCAATATTTCAAAATCTGAATTATAACTTTTATTCATTTTATCAATCTGAACAAGCAGGTCATAATTACTTTTTCTTTCTTCTAAAGCGGTTTTATGTATTTCTTCAGGATAATTAACCAGGATATTGTTGATTTCATCTTCTGACATATTATGGTTACCAGCAAGATCAGATATTAAACCATCATAACGGGTAAGGTTCCATATTTTCTCTTGCTCTTCCTTGTCGAAAGATGAAATTAGTTTCTCAAATGCATCCTGTGAATTCTTTTGCATCTCATTCAATTTGGTAATAACCTCAGGGTATTCAGTAGCTTCAAATATTATTTTTCTAGTCTCTGTCGGATACATTGCAATTGCATCCACAGTTTCCTGGTTTTCCTGAACGACCCGCTTAAGTAAAGACCTATTGTCATCCTGTGCTACACATCTTATTCCCGTAACAACTATTAAAAACATTAACACCAGTTCATTGTAAATCTTTTTCATATCATTATTGTAAAGTTATTTTTATTAAATTCCTGATAATTAACCCGAAATCTCTCTATTAGTTGTTAACTACTTCTCATTCTTTGACTACGGGTTCTCAAATATAAGTTTTTCTTTATGAAGATTTACCAATTCCAGAATCAATTGACCAGATCTTTTACCCAAAATCCCAGGCAGTAGAGCTGCATAATTGATATTTTGGTATAGCTCGCCGAAATTAAACATAACGGTTGATTATTGTTCTCTATTTTTCTGGTTACTTGCCCGTTATAAAATCTGACAACAAATCTGTCAATAATTCTTATTTTAAATCTTCTATAATATTATAAATATGTGAATTTTTCAGCAGAGTTTAAGTGCTAACGGGACTAAAGTCACTAAATATTTCTTTATTAGGGGTTTATTTTCAGATTTTATTAATAAATTGTACTGATCTAAAACCACTTCTATCATGAAATATGAATCACAACTTTACAAGAACGAAATCGAAGGGGAAAGAAAAAGTAATCTCCTTTGCTGACTACTTTTCATAACAAAAGCTGACTTTGAAGATTAATTTCATTATTGAATGGATTAATTATAAATATTAAATTTCATGAAATTAAATATTTTAATTCTGACACTGACAGTATCTCTTTTTATCTATCAAAGTGCCCAATCTCAGGAAGTTTATAAAGGGAAGCCATTTGCCAATGCCATTCAGATTATTCCCGGAAAACTGCAGTGTGAATTTTATGACACTGGAGGTGAAGGAATTGCATACCATGACCTCGATAGCATTAATGGCGGAAGTGGAAAACTTAACCCTGCAAATGGAACATATCTGAACGAGTTTCGCATGAATGAAAAGGTGGGTATTTCCTATACAAAATCCAACGATTGCGATAATAATCCTTATAATTTGTTTAATCCTGAGATGGGTCAATTGTATGTTGGCTGGACAAAACCAGGCGAATGGCTTAAATACACTATTGATGTGAAGTACACTGGTAACTATGTTATTGGCATAATGTATACAGCAAATGGAGATGGCACTATTTCTCTTTCTGCAGATAATAAAAAGAATGAAGGGAATCTCTTCATTCCATCGACCAATCAAAAGGAAGATACCATAGCATGGAGACAATGGCACCATTGGAACAAGTTGGATTCTATAGGAGAAATTTATTTGAGCAAAGGCATACATGTCCTGAAATTGACTACATTAACCAATGGAAATATGAATTACGATTTTCTGGAGCTTAAACTCAGGAAATAGTAAGTGCAGATAAAACATAATTTTAGATAATCCAAAAATCTATTTATGTTCTGATTATCTATAATGCTTAACAAATCAATCACCTTCTTAAATTCAAACCCCGGCAGATCATTGATCCAGCAATGTTGATAAAGGGATGTGTGAGTGCGAGAATGAGACCTAGAAAAAATACAAGTTAAATTAATATCTTCGAATGTCGGAAAATACAAGTCAGAACAAATCCGAAAAATGGGAACCATCAAAAAGATATTCAGCCTGTTCTTATTCCTCCAGGCTTTCACGTCTCAATCATTCCTGTTCTCGCAGGTATCTGCCAAAGATCAGGTTACTGATACAGTCCAATGCCGTAATGAGATTGGACAGAGTTATGCTCTTTATCGGCCGGCGCAATATGATAATAAAAAGAGCTGGCCGGTCATACTTATTTTTGATCCTTCGGCAAG
>PLLX01000187.1:0-198 GCA_003141415.1 Bacteroidales bacterium | reverse complement strand
CAGAGACGGATCTATGCTGCAGGATTTTCCGGAGGATCACGTTTTGCAATGGCCTTTGCTGTAAAAGAAAAGAGGATCTCCGGTGTTATTGGTTGTGGGGCAGGCCTGGCTAATGACAAGAATTATCTCCCGTCAGGAAATTCCGACTTCTTATATTACGGCCTGGCAGGCACCCGCGATATGAATTATCTTGAAATG
>PLLX01000013.1 GCA_003141415.1 Bacteroidales bacterium | reverse complement strand
TCATGTAGCAGAAGTTACTCTTATCTACGTGACTAAAGTTAAACCTTCCGAACGCCTGACGGTTACATGCTCCAGGGATGCACACAAGATCTTCTTCGATTCATGGAACCAATCTACAATTGAGCATAAGGAAACCGTTAAAATGCTCTTGCTCAACAGGGCAAACAAAGTTTTGGGTATTACCACGATATCAGAAGGAGGAATTTCAGGCTCTTTAATGGATGTTCGTATGATTTACCAATACGCTATGAAAGGCAACGCATCCGGAATAATTATCGCTCATAACCACCCTTCAGGAAATAGCAATCCAAGCGAGAGTGATCTGAAAATAACCCAGAAAATAAAAGAGGCAGGAAATCTTCTTGATATTCAGTTACTCGATCACATAATCCTTACCCCAGAAAGTGAAATCTACAGAAGTTTTGCTGATGAAGGTCAATTATAAAATTAATACCCTTCGGGGTATTTTTTTCTGTTTACAGGCTTATAGACTGATTGTTTATTGTTCCACATATTTAGCGAAGCATAGTTGACTTAGTATGTTTGAGTTGAATATAATGGTCTTTTTGAAAAGTAATTATGAAATACTAAACAAAATGTATAACTTTGGTTTGCTGGATTGTAACGTGCGATAATTAATGAAATATAAAGATTCCCCGGGCGACACTTTTCTCTTATCAAACAGTAGTTTAATTCTAGTATTGTGTTGCAGACATACATTGACTTTCACATCATATGAGTGTCGCCCTCTTTTAAAAGTTCTTTGAATAGAAGATATGAAAGATCAAGGGCGGTACATTCATTTTCCTCCGAAGCGAGGTCCTTTTAGCACAAGGAAATGCAGCGAGACAACTTGTACCGCCCTTTTTAAGCTTCTGAGAGAATTGTAATTTCTACACTTTACCACCGCGCGGTTTTTAGCCAAATACAGAAGACTAAGAATGTTTGTCTAAAAAGGAGATTTCAATTTGTAGTGAAAAACTACAAATTGAAAACACCTTCCCTTTTGCATGGAAAGAGTTAGCCTGTTTTTCAGCTCCGCTTCGTTTCACAACGCTACGCTTCAAAAAGCCTAACACTTTCCTTTCACGCTGGTCCATAATTTTAAGGTCCTCACTGTGAGATCCTCGCTCGAATCGGGAAATGGTATTCGGCTAAATCTCATGGTCATATAACCAGAATTTTTCACTAAGTTAGCCTAACGAATAAAATGGAGGCCAATGCAATACGGCCCGCCGTACCCAAAAGACTACGCCATAAAACCGCTACGCTATTTATTGCGTTTCCTTTTTTCCTTATTTCTTCTTATAGGCTGCACTTTGCGTAAAATTGCTGGTTTACAGCATTAGATTATTATTTACTTAAAAATTTATTACTATGATCGTAACAATTTTCACAGGCAACATCGGCTCAGTGAAGCCAGTTGCACAGGTTGGTAATTCTAAAGTTCTTAACTTTAACGTGGCTGCTGATAAACATTTCACAGCGAAAAACGGTGAGAAAGTCACAGAAACAACATGGTTCGAGTGTGCACTCTGGAACCGTGAAAACGTCTTCCCGTTCCTTAAGGTTGGAACCCAGGTAACTATACAGGGTGACGTTTCAGCAAGGGCATATATCGACAAAGAAGATCCTAAAAAAGCCCTGGCTATTCTTACTTGTACTGTTGATACAATCGAATTTCACAGTAAAACTAAATCTGAAGAAAAATGAATTCAGGGGGAACGCTCCCCCTTTTTTTGGTAAAACTTCAAAAACAAGGAACCCCTGAAAAATGATTTTCAGGGGCTTCTTTTTATTTATCGTATTTCCGGGTGCGCTTCCCTTAAAAGATTGATTGCATCGCTCAGCGATTTTTTTAAAGGATATTTAGAATTGTTGTGAAACGCCATATACCTTGAATATGTTTGCAGGTATTCATAATCTTCGAGTAGCATCAGGAAGGTCTTGGGAACATCATTATTGGCAACCTTGGTTTTCTTTGATTCATGTTTTTCATTCATTTCAGGAATAAGATTGCTCAAACCACCGCCCAGGTGAGTGTTCTTAGTGAGGTTATCAAAGTTCTTCTTTGCCATGACTTAATTTTTAGAAATTTCATTTACTAAACTCATATAATCCTTTGCTCCATTACTTTCCGGATCATATTCAAAAATATCTTTCCCGCTTGACTGAGCCTCGGCAAGTGCGACGTTAACACGTATCACTGTTTTCATAAGATTGTCGCCGAAATATCCTTTAATCTGGTTTTTGATTTCTTTCGTAAGAACTCTTTGTTCATTATACTTAGTGAAAAATACACCCTTTATCCCAAGACCCGGATTAAAGTGTTTTTTGACAAGGTTTATTATTCCTACAATCGAATCAATTCCCCGATATGCCAAAAATTCAGCTTCCATCGGTATGTATACCTCCTCTGCGGCAACTAGTGCATTTAGGGTAATTAAACCAAGTGAAGGAGGACAATCTATAATACAGTAGTCATAAGTTTTGTCAAGCCCTGCCATAAGCTCTTTTAGAATTATCTCTCTTGGCATTCTTCCGGCAATTTCCAATTCTATTCCAGAAAAATTCAGAGAATTTGGGACTAAGGATAAATTCTTCTTTACTTTTATTATTGGGAGTGGCTCCCCTTTACTGAAAGACAGGTATAGATCTTTAATGGGATCAAAAATACCAAAGCTCTCTGTAAGGTTGGCTTGAGGATCTGCATCTATAATAATTACATTATTCCCCTTTTTTGCAAGGCCTGCAGAAATATTTATTGATGAAGTGGTTTTTCCAACTCCCCCTTTGTGATTAACAATAACTATTTTCTTCATTTATTTTCTTTATATAAGTGCAAATATTGTAAATATTATAATTATTACATAAAAATAATATATTATAAATATTATATCACAATAAAATATTATAAATATTTAAAAACAATATATTATTTATTTAAAATGCATGAATCGTTGAACTTGCTTGGAAGAAGGTATTGACTATTTATGATCAGACTAAAAAGCTTTTATCGATATCATCTAGAAAATCAAAATCTATTTTCAAAATGGGGTCAACATGAATGCTTTAACTTCTGACTAATGAATCATTCAAATCTTTAAATTCTGAATATCCCTTAGACATATCAGTACATTTAGAAATACCTGCTCCAATAAGTTCATTAGTAGCCTTATTCCCGGCTTTGTCATTATCCAGGAATAGCAATACCTCATTATATTCCTTAATCACAGATTTGCTCTTGTTCAGAAAAGAAAGAGTATTTAGAATTAAGTAATCATGCTTGCCGGTAAAAAACAGTTTGCAACTGAACCATGATAAAAAATCTATAAATCCTTCAAATAGTAAAAGTTTGTCAGCATTATTTTTAATTAGGGTTACATCTTTGGGTGAACAGGAACCTTTGAAGTATTTGCATCTCAGTTCATACCCTTTGGAATTGTTCTGGAATCCTATTGCGTAAAAATTCTTATCATTTAGTTTAAACGAAACTTCTTTACAATACTCTTTTGCTAATTGAAGTTTTAGTTTTCGTGATTCTAAGTAGTTAATGAGCTGAATATTTGATATTTCTTTGACATTTGTGATTAATACCTTCGAATCTATATTATTTAAGTCTTTATGATGACTTGAATAATGATTAATAGATAGAATCTTTAAAGCATTCGTGCTATCAACCTTAAAAAGCAAGCTTGTAAGTTTGATGATATCCCCACCAACTCCGATTCCAAAGTCAAACCAGAGATTTTTAAAAGAATTTACCTTAAAGGATGGGTTATTTTCATTCCTGAGAGGAGATTTATACCAATAATTTACCCCTTGGTTATAATCAGGATTAATCCCATTTCTTGCCAGAAAACTAATTATGTCAATTCTTTTGGCTTCGTTACAATTCATACTCAATCTATGAATAATTTACAGTTCCTCTGACCAGATTGATAATTGGTGTTTATTTGAATCAGTAATCTTTTTCTTCTTCTTGATATAAGAATCTGCAAACGTAATCCTATCCCCATTGAATACAACTAATGGATTCATATAGTATTTATAAGGATTTGTTGACCTGGCAATAATTCCCTGTTCTACCAGACAAGACAAACCGGCACGAATTATATTATTGGCAGAATAGCCAGTAAAGTCCTTTGCTTCACCAAAGTCTATATATAATATGTCCTTGTTAGGTATTACACATTTTGTAAGGATATAGCCGAACACCTTCATTGCAGCTTTATTTAAATCATAGAAGGCAGCAAACCGACTTAAGTAGACCTTTACAAATTGACTTTCGTCGACTTCTATTGTTCGCAAAAAGGCACTGTGGGCTACAATTTCTCCATTATCGTTGATTACTTGATTTAATACTGATTTATTCCCTTTGACGAATACCTTTTTTTTAATTGAATGTCTGCTTATCTCTTGAAGAGCATTCTCCATGAATGGGTTTTCGTCATATTCTGGAAATTTATTCAAAGGGATGTATTTCATATAAGTAACTTTTAAACGGTAAAATGATATTTTTCACACAACTTCTGCATACCTGAAAAGTATCTTTTTTGGTTTAAATAAATACCTTATAAGTATCTAGTACATATTTTAAAAGTATCACATAGATATTTTCTCTATACTGATTATAAGCAAGTTGCATTATCTCTTCTTATGTTCTTTAATACCGCTTTTAAGAAGATCTATTATTTCACTTCGGAAAAAGAAAAGGCTTTCATTAATGTGATGGCCCTTAATTATATCAGCCTCCATCCAGTTGTAGATAGTCTGTTTGGATTTTTTAAGGAGTTTACAAACATCCTCTATAACCAGGATATCCTCTCCATTTTCTTTACATGGGTTTTCTTTATCTAATTCTTCCCTTATAACTTCTTTGGTTATTTCACGATGCTTATCCCAAAAATCGTTGGGATTAACAATAATGATATTTTCCATGTTGTACTGTTTTTAAGACCAGTACAAAAAANNGTACTAAACAAATTTTCAGTATTTTTGGTAGCAACCTGAAGTATTGTAATTGTATTTCTTAAAGATTCTTTTATTAACTCAAGTTTTTTGAACTCACTATCCTTTAGCTCTTCTTTGTTTTTTATTTTGTTTATAACATTCAAAAAGGTTTTTACATTGGGGAAATCTGAATCGCTAATTCTGAGGATACTTGAAAGCAGTAATACTCTTTCTTCATTTTGTATAGGAATTTTGGTAGTTTCAATAATTTGATCGATTGCAATCAATCTTTCAAGTGGATTTGATTCATAATTTGTGTTTTTATTCTTGTTACCATCAAATGTGGGTTTCATTAATTCATAGTACTTTTTTAAGTAAGCAAATCTTTCTAAATGGTAAATCTTATCAATGGCAATGATCATTTCTTTAACTACAAAGTAGTCAAAATCAAAGTTTTTTATTTTTTCTCTTACTAGTGATATTCTGTCTCCTAGACTAGTAATATCAATTAAATCCGGTGTTTTAATTAATTTAGTTACAACTAAATAAAAAAATAATAGAATAAAAAAAGGAAATACTATGAAGAATGCCATTGGGAGTGAAGGAAAGACTATTGTTATAGCTAAATATATAATGCAGGATAAAAAATACATTAGGGTAAAGCCTAACTTCCTATAATAATATTTGTCTTCAAGCTTTTGATACGTGTTCTGAATCAATGAAAAAACAGGATGATTACCGTTCTCTTTTTGATTAGAATCATAATCCTTTTCGAGATTTGAAGTATACTCTTCAAGTAACTCTTTAAATTCCATTTTACTCATATTGACTGTCATCATTAAAAATAAGTCAATTTAGAGTTTCTACAAAAATAATTATTAGCACCTGATTAGCACCTACTAAATGAGGAAAGCCCCGATAAATCGAGGCTTTCTGTACCCGGAGCGGGACTTGAACCCGCACAACCGTAATGGTCACAGGATTTTAAGTCCTGCGTGTCTACCATTCCACCATCCGGGCGGAATTAAGTGGTGTAAATTTAGAATAAATAATTCTTAATAAAAAAGTATTAAGAACTTAAAAGAGGCTGTGAAAACAGCCTCTCATCTGAGCGGGAGACGGGACTCGAACCCGCGACCCCGACCTTGGCAAGGTCGTGCTCTACCAACTGAGCTACTCCCGCAATTGCACGCGCAAAAATAAGAATTTTTTTTTATCTGCAAATGGCAGCAGAGAAAATAACCTGTCAATCTTAAAAGGAGAAAAACTATTTTTTCATCGCTCCCCACTCAAGAAGAGTATTATTCTCAAAATAAAGCCAGGTGTCCCTGAATATCCATTCTTCTTTAACAACATTTCCACTGATTATCCTGTTGATCTTATCTGCAGTGCCCCAACTGTCATTTACCATTTCTGAATTCATCCCTTTCCAGATTTTTCCGGAAAGGAGCCTGGCTGACATATTGGAACCATATTTATTTTCAAGATATGAAGACCTGCTTTGCTGCTGTTCCCGGACCGGCGCTGTTTCCTGTAATGCCGGTTGTGATTGGACAGCTTGCCTGGTATTAACCGGTATTTTATCTAAGATAGCATCGCGCTTGAAAATATAACCTTCATTTTCATCGAAAACAACATGAAAGTAAGTGCTATCTGAATCCAAAACCATAACAACTGAATCAACCGGAATGATCAGAATTACAGAAGTCAGATCATCTTTGGTCCCAAACAAACGGCTGGAAACTTTAAGTTTAGCTGTTGAAGTAATATTCTGATTGTCAGGCTGTTTTTGTTCAAGGGTCTGAAGTTGATTCACTTTGTTAGTCTGTGCCTTCAGGTGAATAAGGCCTATAGTGAAGAGCGCAATAATAAATATTTTTTTCATATAATAGTTTTTTCAGATAACGCAAAAATTGTACCACTTATTTTTATTTCTTTCTAATCAGCATCAACCCGTCTCGAAGGGGTATAATAACATCCTCTGTTATAGTCTCACTTTTAATCATTGTATTAAATTTAATTATGCCCCTGGCCTGAGGATCAGTTGTTTCTTTATCAAGGACTTTTCCTCCCCATAAAACATTGTCAACAAGAATGAAGCCGCCTGGTTTCACTTTATTAATTATAAGTTTATAATATTCAATGTATTCTCTTTTATCTCCGTCAATAAATACCAGGTCAAACAGAAGGTCGAGGCCGGGAATAATATTCTGTGCACTTCCTGTTAACTGCGTGATTTTTGAGTCCGCTCCAGCCCGGCAAAAGTATGAATGAGAGAAAGCGGACAATTCATCATTTAGTTCTATTGTAATCAGTTTCCCGCCTGGCTGAAGCCCTTTTGAAAGGCATATTGCAGAGTAGCCTGTGAAAGTTCCGATCTCGAGGATATTTGCTGGCCTGATCATGAGAGAGATCATTTCAAGGAATTTTCCCTGAAGATGGCCTGAAACCATATTCGGATTTACAAACCTGATATGTGTCTGCCTGTAAAGATCTTCAAGGACGGGATCTTCGGGTGATGAATGGTCTTCCAGGTACTGTTCCAGTTTTTTGTTCATTGATTCGCGTTTTTCGTTTCTCGTTTCTCGTTCTTCATCTCTTTGTCTTTGCCTCTTTTTGTAAATCTCATGCCTCATGCGCATACCTCATACCGCACACCACACACCCAATGCTTATTTATAAATTAATGTTGACATTTTTAATGGATCAAAAATATCATTAGCGGTCTCGAGCAATTCAGAAGCTGTTACAGCATCGATTTTTTTGCATAATTCTTCAATGCTGTCAATTTTATTGAAGATAAGGAGACTTTTGCCGAGACTTAACATAAGACTCTCATGATTCTCATATCCTCTCGCCAAATAACCTTTTATCTGGTTTTTTGCTTTGCTTAACTGAATAGTTCCAAGCTTTGACATACGTAGCTTTTTAAGCTCAGTCATAGCTATAGAGATGCTTTTGTTTAGATACTGACTATCAGTGCCGAAATATATTGAGAAAATGCCGGTATCGTAGTATGGATTATAATTCGATTCAACATTATAAGCAAGTCCGTTTTTTTCACGCAGTGATAAGTTTAATCTTGAATTCAGCCCTTGACCTCCCAGTATATTATTGAGGAGGAACATCCCCATCCGGCGTTTATCTTTTAGATTATATGCTAGATTTCCCATTATGCAGTGATTCTGGTAAGTATTCATTTTTTTTGTCACTGAGGCAGGCTTGTATAGCCAGGTCTTGTTATTTCTTTTCACACTATTATCACTGGCGATGTCTGCAAAATATGTTTTAAACAGCTTCAATATTTTTTCCTCAGAGATATTACCCACTGAACAGAATACCATCTGTTTTGTATTGTAATTTTTTGAAATAAAATCATTTATACTTTTTTTTGAAAATGACTTCACTGATTCCGGTGTACCAAGGATGTTACGGCCAATCGGCTGCTCTGAGAAAATCAGCTCTTCAAAATCGTCAAAGATCAGTTCTGAGGGATTATCGAGATATGAATTTATCTCTTCGATTACAACATCTTTTTCTTTTTCAATTTCTTTTTCGGGGAAAACTGAATTAAAAGTTATATCACTAATTAATTCGATCGCTCTCTCATAATCCTCCTTAAGAAATGAAGCATGGATTGCAGTTTCCTCCTTGGTTGTATATGCATTGAGTTCTCCGCCAACATCTTCAAGCCGGCAAAGAATATGATATGCTTTTCTTTTTTTTGTTCCCTTAAACAGCATATGTTCAATAAAGTGGGCGATCCCATGTTCCGGCACTGTTTCATCACGCGAGCCGGTATTAATGATTAGTCCGCAGTGGGCAACTAAACCTGGTATATGATGATGAACGAGTCTGATACCGTTGTCAAGTGTGTTAAGAAGGAGATCCATCTTGTTTTATTAGTGAGATGCAAAGGTACCACATCATTAAAATGATTCCAAATAGAAATTTTTTTACTAAAGTATTTGGTTCCTCGGATTTGAGATATATATTTGNNTTACAGGGGTCTTTAAATTTCTTGTTGACGGTTTTGATGACGAATTTTTCAACGTACACGTTGTCAGTGCTTTACGTGTGTTTAAACGGGCATCCACTCTAGCTTACTGAAATACAGTCTATGATTTCTTCCTTGAAAAAGGATGATTCAGATAAAAAACATCTGATTGGGCAAATAACAATTGAAGCCCCCAAATGAGGTCTTGATTTATTTGTACACGATTATCCCAAAGTCTATCTTGCCCACTACTGAATAAGTCATTATTTACCAAAATTATGACGACTTCCTTGACTTGTAAAAATATTTCGTAATTTTAATTAAATTAAAGTCTTCTTATTGTTATGAAAAGGGATGAAATCAAAACTTCTACACGATTTATTAATTTCTTAATTGATATGTTAGCAATCTCAATCATTGCAATTATTGTAATAATAATATTAAAGAATTATCTTCCGTCATTTAAAGAATATAGCGTTCAAAATAACAGATTAATTACGTTTATATTATATTTTTCATATTATTTTATTTTTGAATTACTAGCCTCAACTACAATAGGTAAACTAATTACAAAAACAAAAGTCGTTGATATTAAGTCCTTAAATAGACCATCTGTAATTAAAATTTTAGTAAGAACATTAAGCAGATTTATTCCTTTGGAGGGTTTAAGTATTTTATTTAACGACAAAAAACAAATATGGCATGACCAAATATCAGGGACTACTATAATAAAAAAGTTCTAAACATTTTTTCATTTTTTAATTAAATCTTTTTTGCTATGAAGAAAATTAAAATTATGTTATTAGGATTAATGTTCTTATTAATCACTGTTCTGCCTTCTTGTGCAATTATCTTCTGTGGTAAGCCAACAACAGACTGCCAGAAGACTAAACCTACTGCTGGACAACCCACGAGGGAAGTTCATGTTGGTGCTTTAATTGGTGATATTTTGATATTTTGGCCATCATTAATTGTCGATTTCGCTACAAATGCTATTTATAAACCATGTACAAACAAATAATTATTATATTATAGTAGTCCTTTTTTTCAGACCGATAGAATAAGCACAATTAAATCAAATCAAAAAAATGTTGGTGGCACCACACCCTCAAATCGCAGACCCCTGCAGATCAATGATTTGCAGGGGTTTTTAAATTTATAGGTTGACAGAATTGGTGTTCTATTTTTTATTGAAATCGCCCGCGTAAACCAGTACCAGATTAGCCTGAACTATGTATTTCCTCATCGCGGCATTGACATCATCAACTTTCAGAGCTTTCACATTATCTTCAAGTTTAGTCCAGTCGTCGATAGGATTGCCATAATAGAGTATATCATTGACAATACTAATTAGAGTATTATCATTTCCGAGCGCTGTCTTACGAGAGTTCAGCCAACCCTCTATGTTACTCTTCAATTCCTCTGCAGAAAAACCATTAGCATTTGCCTTTTGGATTTCTTCCCTTATGGCAGCATCTACCTTTTCCTGAACTTTTGGATTGAAGAAAGCATACACATTCCATCTGGCCACCTGATTATCGCGCGGAATGATCTGATATGAACCTGCTCCGTAGCTTATACCTTCTTTCTCGCGGAGACGGGTTGGTATTCGTGCCGTGAGGAAACCTCCCTGCCCAAGCATTTCATTTGCCATCACCATTGCAGGATAATCAGGATTTTTAAAATCCATTTTAAAAGCTATAGTTCCTACTACAGCTGCATTTTCCTTGTCTGGTGTTATGATTTTTTCGCTATCGGCGAATGTGGCAAAGTAAGTTGGAAGAATTTTTTCATAAGGAGACTTGGCCTTCCAGTCTCCGAAAGCTTCAGTTACCGACTTGGTGGCAATAGCCGGATCAATGTCACCCACAATAGTGCCAACACCGTGATCGGCGCCTAATAAAGTCTGGTAAAAGGTTACAATCTGATCCCTGGTCACTGCGTCCAATGCGGCAATATCTTCGTCTGGTGAAGAGGCATAAAAGGGGTGATCTTTGGGATAATGGGTCGTTTTATGGTCTATTTCTGTAAAGACCAAACTCGTCGGGTCGTTCTTACTGGCCTCTTTGTTTGTTTTGGCTTCAGTAATGGTTTTCGTAATCTCATTATCCGGGAAAACAGATTCAGAAAGCAACTGATGAACGATATCGAATGCTGATGTAAGAAATTCCTGATAGGTGGTGATATCCATCATCAGATCCTGTCTATCAAAATAAAAATCAATCTGTGTTTTCATCTGGTCAAGCTTATCCTGGATCTGTTCCTTGGTGAGGTTATTGGTTCCGGCTTTAAGCATCGAAGCCATCACTGAAGCCACCATTCTCTTACCCGTAAGTGCTTCCAGATTACCAACAGGAAAACGGAATGAAGCCACCACTTTTTTACCTTTAACCGGTTTGGTTATCAACGCATATTTAAGCCCTGCAGGGAGTGTCTGGACAGTTAAATTCTTCTTAACATTGTCGATTGTTGCATCAAACGACGCGTTTTCTTCGGTCTGTGTTTTTCCTTTGTATTCTGAAGTCAGTTTTATAATATCTTCGTCCATAAATTCGTCCGGTTTCACGCGTTGCTCATTTTTCGACGGAATAAATACCCCATAGGTACGGTTTGTGATTTTGAAATACCGCTGTGCAACACGTTGTACATCTGCCAGGGAAAGTTTTTCTATGGCATCACGATTAAGAAACCATAGACGGTAATCACCTGCTCCGATTATTTCAGTCAGGTTGATGGTAAAATTAATTGTATTATTTTTTTGGTCATCAAGGAACTTAATCAATTTTGCTTTAGCACGTGCAACATCCTGTTCGGTATAGGGAATCGATGATATCTTATCCAGTTCTGACAAAAATGATTTCACACCATCATCCAGACTTTTATCCTTAGGCACTTCCATGTTGAAATACATATATCCTGGATCTCTGAACCCTGTCTGATAGGACCATATAGACGATCCGATATGGTTGTCTATCAACGCTTTATAAAGATAACCAGAGGGATCTGATGTTAAGATTTCTGAGAGTGCTTCGAGAGGTGCGGCATCTATATCGGCCAAAGCAGCAGTGTGATAAGCTGCTGCAACCAGTTGCTGATCACCTGAACGACGAAGCTCCACATAACGCTGACCGTCCTGAGCTGGTTCTATTGTGTAGGTTTGTTCAAGCACCCGTTTCGGACGAAGAATAGGTGCAAAATATTCTTCAATCTGTGCTAGCACTTTCATTTCGTCGAACTTACCTGCGACAATCAGAGTGGCATTATCAGGTTGATAATATTTCTGGTAAAACAATTTCAGGCGGCTGGCTTTAACCCTTTCGATGTCTTCTTTCGATCCGATAGTACTATTGCCATAGTTGTGCCAGAGATAAGCCGTTGAAAGTATACGTTCGTTCAGTACGTTGCCGGGATCATTCTCCCCAATTTCAAATTCATTGCGTACAACGGAAAATTCTTTGTCCAGGTCGGACTGCAACATAGTGCAGTTGATCATACGGTCGGCTTCCATCTGTAGACTCCAACGCAGATTCTCTTCATTCGAAGGGAAAATCTCAAAATAATTCGTCCGATCAAAGTACGTTGTCCCGTTTGCATTACCTCCTTTATCGGAAAGCATTTGCTTGATACTGCCTAAGTTCTTTGTGCTTTTGA
The DNA here is from genome assembly GCA_003141415.1 of Bacteroidales bacterium. GTDB lineage: Bacteria > Bacteroidota > Bacteroidia > Bacteroidales > VadinHA17 > LD21. The sequence goes on along the minus strand of PLLX01000013.1, from coordinate 2,418 downwards.
ACATCATGTGTTCCAGTAAGTGAGCCATGCCTTTCTCACCATATCCTTCGCAACGGGAGCCAACGTGATAAACAATGTTGACGACCACATTACTCTGAGTAGGATCGGGTATGAGTAAAATCTGCAAGCCATTCTTCAGTTTATATTCATGAATACCTTCCACTGAGGAGATATAAACAGGAACATCTTTAGCTTTTACAGGTGCTAGTGTCTGCTTATTCTGCGCAAAGACAGAAATCAAGCCTAAAAGCATTACCAATAATAAAATAATTTTTTTCATAGATTTTTTATGTATTAAATAAACCAATTACCAATCATTTTTTCAATTGTCATGAATACTATCTTGTGAGACTTTTAAATTTACTCTTAAAATTACATCTTAAAAGCCTGAAAGTCAATTTCAGAATTATTAGTCATTCATTGTAAACGCTCTAAATACAATTGCAGGTCTTGTTGGCAGTAAACGGAATCAAAATCAATCCTTTGGTTTTAAAAGATCATAATTTCAATGAATCATTAGCCAAAAAATTCTCTTTGCAAAACAGGAGCGGTGATTTTGCTGCTTGGACCATCACCTCGGGAAACACAAACGGCGACTTTACTTTCGAGTGCTTCGAAGATTTCGGCTACATCTTTATGAGTAAAGCCTGGACAAAGCAGTACNNGCATCAGGTGCATGTGCAATAAATACTGTTTTAAAAGCCATTGTTACCTCCTTTTTCTCTAATAATTAAGTATAGGTTGATGGAATTGTTAAATTCCAATAAATCGCACCGTTAGTAAAGGGAAATGGTTTACCCATGGTAGGCGTTTCAATAATTTGTCTTTTGATTGAGTCGATTTCAGAAATCCTGCCATTGCAAATATTCCGGCAAGGATGCCTTGAATTGTCCAGAGTACTGCATTCATTCTTTGTTCTTTTGGTTGTCCAAATTTAGTCATTTTTGCTTTCCAAATTTTAATAGTTACTCAAAAGAGCATAGCAAAGTATACAACTTGTAAACGTTACAGCACTTCAGATCGATGTCACATTGGACTGCAATTCCATAGATGTCAATAATAAAACAAATAGTTTATAAAACTCTTTCACCACTTCTTTATATCTCAAAGCACTCCTATGTGAATCATATAAATCTTTTAAGGAATAGTGTAACAATTCAGCAGGAATAGTAACCTACTTTTGCAATAGATTTTTTTATTAACTACAGAAAAATGTCAAACTTATTTTTTATTGACGGTTTTACTATGATTAAGCTTTGGGCTATTAGATTTTTGGGTTCCATATTAGAGGAATAATACTGTCTGTAATTACAGCCTTTGCTATATTGCCGGGCCTTCTCCACAATAAATTATTAATGCGTTAAAATAAACTTATAACGAGAATATCATGAGCACAAGAAGAGACACAAGAATACTTTACTATGTAGTTGCAATTGCGGTTATAGTAATTGCTTTTTTACTGTTAGGCGGTGGGCCCTGGATAAAAGGTTTGGGACATGGTAACGGTGCGATGGGAATGACCAATTTGCACTGGGGACAGATTCTGATTGGTCTGGGTCTGGGTTTTCTGATCGGGTGGATAGCTTCCAGACGGAAATGGTGATTGCCATATTCAGTGGGGCTAAAGGAAAATAGTCTTAATATCAAGTATTAGGATTTACGTAGTAAATAATTTTAAATATAAATTTTATAAATTAAAACAAATTGAGGAGGAAGTAACATGAAAATTGATGAAAACATCGATCCTAAGCCTGTAGATGCCAATGCAGAAGCCAGAAAAAAAGAAGCCCTTATCAAAGAAAATGAAAAGAAAGAAGGAATAAAAAAAGCTGTCGTAACGACTTCAATCATTGGGTTTGTAGTCCTGGTGATTGCCGTTATAATTGCTTATTCCTTGTATAACCATGATCATAAACTACTACTCAGTCAGATGGAAACACAGAAAAATTCTTTTACAGAGAAACTAACTTCCCGTGATTCATCGATTGGAGAATGGGTTACCACCTTTGGCGAAATTGAAAAAAATATTGCAATCATAAAGGAAAAAGAGCACATAATTTCAACTAATTCGTCGACCGGGGAATTATCGAGGAATAATAAACAACAAATTCTGGAAGATATTAATTACATTAATACACTAATTGAACAGAACAAAAAGAAAATTGCCTCTTTAAGCAGTCAGTTGAGTAAGTATGGCGGAACAATAAAGGGTCTGCAAACTACAATCACCGGATTAGAGGCATCGGTTAAACAAAGTGAAAGTGATATTGCGGATTTGAAGGCCACGCTGCTCACCAAAAAATTCGAGATTGAACAGCTAAATACCGAGAAATCAGATTTGCAAAGTACAGTTGTTCAGAAGGATGAGAAAATCAACACTCAGACTTTTGAGATAAACAAGGCTTTTTTTGCATGTGG
>PLLX01000194.1 GCA_003141415.1 Bacteroidales bacterium | reverse complement strand
TCAGATATTTTAGTTTGAAGAATCTTTATTGTTCCGCCTGACTTCTTTAGTTGAGCATTCAGGAAGGCAATTTTATTTTTGTTCTGTTCAAGGAGTGTATTTATGGTTTTTATATCTTCCAGAACCTGTAGTCTCTTGTTCTTGGATATTTCAGCATTCGATGAATTAACAGTGATTAATTTCTCTTTTTCTTTTATCATTGCGATATTCTTTTCAATATCATCGAAAGTCGTTATCNNCAGAATCACGGGCATTTACTTTATCTGTAAGGGAAGTCTTTTGTGTTTCCATCAGATTAATCAGCTTATTATGCCCGTGGTTATAGAGTGAAAAAACGAGTATCCCCGCAAACAACAATATTATAAAGCTGATTATTGAAGTAGTGACAACCCCTTTTTTTACTCCTTCATCTCTGATTTTCTTTTCAATATCATTTTTAGCCTTTTCATCTTTGTTGATTCCTGTATTTTCATTTACAGGATCAGTTTTGCTGTTTTCATCATTTTTCATATTCTTTTGTTTTATGTTATTAAATATAAATTTAAAGGTAAGTTCTTATTTAAGTTACGATGTTACATAATTATTGAAAAGAGTTGCATTATTCACANNCCCGCAGATCATTGATCTTGCGGGATTTGCAGTTTAAAGAAGTGGTGCCACCAGCCCCCAAAGAGTCTTTATGCAGTTTGCTGATTGGCCGATTAAGCGGCCGTTTACGTATATATTCAATGTAGCCATAAATACTGCACAAATAACTATATTTTAATATATTATGATCATTCTATATGATTTATTCAGAAGATGCCAGTGCGTAAAATGAAAGAACATGCGTCAACGAAAACGCCAGCAAGAGAAAAATTAAGGTCACATATTGTGATCTTAAAGAAATGAATATTATTTTTATAAGGTAAGTTGCAATTTGTTTTAGAAAGTATTCTCCACACACAGGCAAATATTTGACATTAGTATGCTGAATAAGTCATAATAACCAGAAATCATGTATATCCGGATAAATATTATCAAAATAATTTTGATGAACTGCCTGCCATTCATCATATCATGTCAGCCGGAGTCTTTAGCCAATACTTCAGGAAGCACTGATCCCTCCAAAAACAACCCGATATACGCACATTTCACTTTTGATTATGGAGTGAAAGGTGTTGCACCAGTTGATATGACAAATTCGGAATTGACCGGAGGTACACTGACAGAAGAAAGCGACCCTGAAGATAGCAATAACCTTTGCATTAAACTCAATAAGACATCTACCATTCCTTCGGATCAGGTTACAATGTATAAAGACTTTACGGCTATAACGGAGGGTATTGTTTCTGTTGAAGCAAAGGTAAGAGTTACAAACATATTATAAACTAATAAATAAAAGCAAATGAAAAGAATCTTATTTTTAATGTCTATGATGTTAGTGTTAACATTAACATCTTTTGGCCAAAGAAAGGTTAGGGATATTGAACAAATTGACATATCATTTGGTGTAGCGGTTTTTGAACCACAATTTTCACCTAAGGTTGGTTTTAATGGAAGCGGGTCCATTGGTCACTACTATTTTGATATTTCAGATAATTTGGGATTGGGAAATGGTAATAAATCGAATTTTACCTCTTCGATGATATATTCAAATAAAATGAGTGCAGGTGTTATTAATGTTGGATATAATATCAACATACTTTCCTCAAAAATATTGTTTGTTACACCGATGATTGGATACGGATATTCAAGAGAAATTTATCAAAGCACAAGTTATGTTGGATATTGTTATCGTAATTTTCATTCTTATATTAATTTTGCAGTAATTACTAAAGTATATATAAAAAGGATTGGTGTATATGTAGGAACAGGAATAATCGACAGATTCAAATTTGGATTATCATATAGGATTATCATATAGATTCACACCTGTCCCATATTCGAAAAGTCATCCGGGGGAACATTAAAATTGACTTCTGACGAGACCCAGACGAAAGAATTTAGCAATAAAGAACTCCGTGAATAACAGTAGCTGAGTTTTTTTATTTAAAAAATGTAATAATGTTTAGGTTTTTACTTATAATAGATATTCCGATTGTCTGTAAAAGCCGAACATATTGACCACTTCTTGACGGTTATATTACATATTATATAAATGACTTAATTACAACCTATTAACTTCAGCTTTTGGTGGTCAATCAGGTCTGGCTTACTATGGTCAAAGCCATTGGCTTTTCCAGAGAGATCACTAAATATCGCTTAAATCAAAAATCCAGATTAGGTTATTAGACAGACTCCCGTTAGCTGTAAGGTTTTCAACATAATACCGTGATATCCAACGCGCAAGCAAGAGTTTGGTGGTACATCCCTGCAACCGTCTCTTCACCGCCAAACACATGCTTTTTTCCAACCCTGGCTGATGCTATTATGTATAGATTGGTATGAAATGCTCATCGAATAGAATTAAAAGGAGAATCATTAAGAAAAAATAAATCGGTAAAAAGGAGTAATTTTACTTTACAAATCCACCCTTAAAAAGGGTAGTTCACTTATTGTCGGAAAGGTGGCTCAGTTTGTCCGGAATAATCAGTAATCAAATAAAAATACTTAACCATGAAAAAACTAATCCTGATTATCACTTTGTTTGCCCTGCCATTGCTATGTTGGTCACAAAAAAACAATTGGAACTCCCTCAATAATCAAGCATTAAAATACTACCAGGAAGGCAACTACCAAAAGGCAATTGAATTTGCTCTTCAAGCCCGTGATGCTGTAGAAAAAATATTTGGCAAAGAAAATAAATACTACGCCACCATGTTAGACAACCTGGCAGTGTTTTACACAACAATGGGTAATTACGCAAAAACGGAGCTGCTGTATATTGAGGCAATGGCCATTCGTAAAAAAGCGTTGGGTGAAGACCACCCCGATTATGCTATATCGTTATTCAATCTGGCACTGTTTTACACTGAAATGGGTAATTACGCAAAAGCGGAACCGTTGTTTATTGAAGCATTAGCCATTCGTAAAAATGTGCTGGAAAGAGACAACCACTATTATGCCTTCTTATCCGGCCTGGCAAGATTGTATACTGAAATGGGTAATTACGCAAAAGCGGAGCCGCTGCATATAAAATCAGTAGCAATGTGTAAATTTGCGCTGGGTAAAAACCACCCCAATTATGCTGCCTGTTTAATTAACCTGGCATATTTTTATCATACAATAGGTAATTACGAAAAAGCGGAGCCGCTATTTATAAAATCAGTAGCCATTTTAAAAAAAGCGTTGGGTGAAAACCACCCCGATTATGCCACCTCTTTAAACAACCTGGCAGTGTTTTACACAGACATAGGTAATTACGCAAAAGCGGAGCTGCTGTTTATTGAGGCAACGGCCATTCATAAAAAAGCGCTGGGTGAAAACCACCCCGATTATGCCAACTCGTTAATTAACCTGGCATATTTTTATCGTACAATGGGTAATTACACAAAAGCGGAACCACTGCTCATAAAATCAGCAGCCATTTATAAAAAAGCGCTGGGTGAAAACCACCCCGATTATGCTATCTCTTTAAACAGCCTGGCTTTTTTGTATAAAACAATGGGTAATTACGCAAAAGCGGAGCCATTGTTTATTGAGGCAATAGCCATTCTTAAAAAAGCGCTGGGTGAAAACCACTCCTCTTATGCTGCCTCGTTAGGCAGCCTGGCAGTGTTTTACACAGACATAGGTAATTACGCAAAAGCGGAGCCGCTGTTTATTGAGGCAACGGCCATTCATAAAAAAGCGCTGGGTGAAAACCACCCCGATTATGCCAACTCGTTAAACAACCTGGCATTGTTGTACTATAAAATTGGTAATTACGCAAAAGCGGAGCCGCTGTTTATTGAGGCAATAGCCATTCGTAAAAAAGTGCTGGGTGAAAACCACCCCGATTATGCCAACTCGTTAAACTCCCTGGCTATGAACTACTACAATATGGGTAATTACACAAAAGCGGAACCGCTTTATAGGCAAGCCAACGAAAATCTCAACAATCAAATACGCCAAAATTTCGCTTTTATGAGCGAAACCGAAAAGGGACTATTTGTGAAAACGATAGAATCCAATTTTAAAATTTACAATTCTTTTGCCCTGCGCTTCAAAAGCCAAAAGCCGGAGTTTGTAAGCTTAAACTACGACAACGAACTGGCCCACAAAGGCATGTTGTTATTAAGTAATACAGCTCTCCGGCAGGCTGTTTATAACAGTAACGACACCATGCTAATCAATATTTACGATCGGTTTATTAATATCCACAAGACACTTTCAAAACTTTATGTTACACCCATTGCCGAACGTACAATGAATATTGACAGTCTTGAAAACGAAGCCGATAATCTCGAAAAAGAATTAGCAATCAAGGGAAAAGACCTGCCCGGTTTCGAAAACCTGACAGGTTTAGCCAATGCAAAATGGCAGGATGTGCAGCTAGCACTTAAAACCGACGAAGCAGCAATTGAGTTTGTAAATTTTCAATATTATGATAAAAGATGGACAGACAGCACCTTTTATTGTGCTTTAATATTGCGAAAGGAATATAATTACCCTAAAATGATTTACCTGTTCGAAGAAAAACAATTGCAGGAGATAATATCAACACCGAAGGCAACCAATAATGCAACTTATATTACACAATTATACAGTAACCGATCAACCCGGCCTTCAATGAATAACCAATCTGACTCTCTAAACATGTTATACCGTCTTACATGGCAACCTATTGACAGTTTATTGAAAGGCATTAGCACAGTATACATAGCACCAAGCGGATTGCTTAACAAAGTTGCATTTAACGCCATACCTGTTACCGATAGCACTTATTTATCTGATAAATACAACATTACCTTAGTTGGCAGCACACGGGCACTCACCCAGGCTAATAAAGCTGAACTGCCTTCAAGAGGTAATTTTAGAGCTATTTTATATGGGGGAATAGAATATGACCTGGATAGCGTAGAGATGATTGCATCAGCCCAGCAATATAAGAATTCACAATATGATCTCCTGGCCAGCCGGAGTGTTAATATTCCCGACGATAACAGGGGTGTTACATGGTCGTATTTACCTGGTACGCTTTCCGAAATATCAAATATCGAAAAACTTTTTAAGTCTAAACAAATCTCCTGTACATTATATACAGGGAAACAGGCAACCGAAGAATCATTCAAGAACCTGACCGACAACGGGAAATCGCCCGAAATGATACATATTGCAACACACGGTTTCTTTTTCCCTGAAATAAAACCTAAAAATGTTGAAACGGAAAAGGTTGTTTTCAGAGGATCAAATACTTCCAGTATTTTTAATGAACCTGCATTCACACATTCGGAAAATCCTTTACTTCGTTCAGGAATTTTACTGTCTGGTGCGAGCCGTACATGGCAAAATCAGCCTGCTATTGAAGGAGTGGAAGATGGAACACTCACTGCATACGAAGTATCGAACATGAATTTATATAACACGCAGTTGGTAGTATTATCAGCCTGTGAAACCGGGTTAGGAGATGTAAAAGGGTCTGAGGGTGTATTCGGTTTACAACGTGCCTTTAAAATGGCTGGAGTAAGGTACATTATCATGAGTTTATGGCAGGTACCTGATTACCAGACATCCGAATTAATGACGCTTTTTTATACAAATTTGTTAAACGTGATGAGTATAAAAAATGCTTTTAGTACAGCCCAACGAACCATGCGAAAAAAATATGATCCTTTTTACTGGGCAGCTTTTGTATTAATAGAATAAGAAGCCCTATGCATTGTAAGCTTCCCTCCGCTTTCATGCACATCTGCAGCTCGCACTTGCCTCCGCTGCTACGAAAAGCTGCAAAAGAGCCTTTCAGCCCTGCCCTGCCTGTCGACGAGATTTAGGACTATATGACAAGTTCTCATACATCTGGACAGTTTTAAAATTAACCCTACATATAACACGGACAATAAAGGTAATAAGCTTGTCACAGTTTTTGAATAACTTACAGAACAACTAAAACAAAATCAAAGTAGTTTAATTTCATCCAAAATTGCCCCAGGGGTTTACTCTGGGGTTTTTGTTTTAATAATTATCTAAATAAAAAGACAGTAAATTGTAAAAGCTGGACATGTTAACCATATTTAACCGGTCATATTAACATTAACATATAGAACTAAACAACAAGCACTTAACTCTGGCTTTTGGTGGTCAATTTGATCCGGCCAACTATGGTCAAGGCCACTGGTTTTTCCATTATGTAAAATCAATCACTGAAAAAACTGAATCCAGAATGACTTACAACATTAGTAGCCTCAAAAAGAACAATAGTTACTTTGCGAATGGGATTCTGGTGTCCAACGAAACCAATTAAAATATGCCTGCCACTAACACGGACAATAAAGGTTATAAGACTTGTCACGGTTTTTGCAAACCGTTCCTGGGACATATAATCCAAAAACCCTGAATCATGTAAATGTTTCAGTATAGTTTCAGTAATAACAAACAAAAAAGCCTCGATATTGTTGTATATCAAAGCTTTATTTGTTTATTTAAGTTGTTCTGTCAGGGCTCGAACCTGAATTTTTCTGATCCAGAGTCAGACGTGTTCAGTATGTGGTATTATTTCCCATACCATATCTCCACGAAAAGATGGGATGGGATAATTTCAAAAGTCTCAAAAACATATTATTTTATCATCAAATCCATCAACAGTTTTAATCATTAGTTATTCGGATGATTGATTATTAATGCTTTGCAATTGAAGGTTCTGGTGCTATTCCAACCAAATAACTTCTTCTTGATATCAAAACTTATTGTTGTAGGGAAGGCAATAAATAATAAATAATAAATATTTATGCTACTTTTGAAGCCACAATGAAAATAAAATCAGTATTTCTTATTCTCACGATACTTCTTGGCATATTTATTGCTTAATCGGCTCAGGAATTACTTCCAACCTTCACAAAGGGCAAATAGTTAAGCACGAATATTTTACGTTATTATATTCTGAAAACTGCAAACAAGCCGAATGGCTTTATTATGAACTTGATAATTTTAGAAGTAAATTTTCGTTATTATTAAATTAAAAAACATAAAACAATATACAATAACAAAACTTACACTTTATGATAACAACCATAGTTATAATACTTTTAATGCTTTTTGTAGCTATACGCTTTTCAAAGAAATTCAGGAGAATACGACACCGACAATGGCATGTAAGAGATTGGTTAAAAACGGCAAAGACAAAATTACTAAACAATAAAAACAAAAAACCTTGATTTTCTCAATGATATCCTACCTTATACTTATACCGAAATCAGGTACTTTCAAAAAAGATATCATGGATTGGGTAAAACAGCATTAATTCCAAAGTCTGAAGAAATTCATTGGTACTGTCCTGAATGTGAAAATGAGGGTGTAATTAGCGGTTGGAAGAATACTAAATGGAACAATGAGAGCAATAATAAACCATAGTATTTATTACCACATTAATTACCACAAAGTAAAAATCCGCTGTAAGTTATTAATGTACTGCGGATTAATCTTTGTTTGTGTCGGGGTGGCAGGATTCGAACCTGCGACCCTCTGGTCCCAAACCAGATGCGCTAACCGGGCTGCGCTACACCCCGAATATCGAAGCGCAAAAGTATCATAAATTTTCTTATTTCATAATATATCACAAGTAATTTGATAATTTCCCCTGAAGTCCAACATAAGATGCTATATGAGCATTGAGAATCTGAATTTTTTTCTTCATAGTATTCTCAATAGAAATAAAATGATAAACAATCATAGGGCTTTTTGGGTTATAAACTTTAAAACATCAGATTATCTTGTTCCTGGTAATCTGATAATTAAAATAAAAGTGTGATATTTGTATTATGGACACGTTAAACATTCGAATATTTATAAAAATTATTAATCAATGAAAAACCTACATGTTAAAAATTTAGTTAGTAAAGGATTGATCCTGTTTCTATCCGGGATATATTCTTTAGGGTATTCACAAAAAAAATCTAATGATCCTCTCCCAAATGGAAGCGTAAAGCTTGAATACAACTACCCCGCAGGTAAAACTTTTAAATATGTTACCGATAGTAAAATAGTTCAGGATATGGATGTAAACGGACAATCGATGCTCGTAAATATTGCTGTTTATTTGGGATGTGAAGTGAAATCAGCTGGGAAACAAGCTGAAAACCTTAACCTTGAAATAAAGATAGACTCAATGGCTCAAAGTATTGAATCACCGCAGGGAAGTACGGGCGGGACAATAAATGATGTCAAGGCAAAAGTATTTAATATGATTATTTCACCTTCGGGTAAGATTGTCGATCTTACAGGAGCTTCTAAAATAGTTTATACCGTTGAAGGGAGCGGGGAAAGCAATTTAGAGCAGGGATTCCTTAATTTTTTCCCGGCTTTACCTAAAACAACTGTAAAAACGGGCGACACCTGGGTTTCAGATGACACAATTCAAACAAAAACAGAACATATGTCACTTTTGATGCCTATGCATTCTGAGTATAAATTTGAAGGAATCGAAAAAATCGCTGGGATTGATTGCGCAAAGATTTCTGCAACAGTCTCCGGCACAAGAAAAATGACTGCCCAATCTCAGGGTATGGAAATTCATACAAGCGGACCTTTTACCGGGACTCAGACAATCTTTTTTGCAATAAATGAGGGTTATTTTGTTAAAGAATCCGTTGTTTCAAAAATGACGGGAAATATTGAAATACCCGATCAGAATATGTCATTCCCGGTTGTTATGACTATAACTTCCACAAATGAAATTATAAAATAGAAGGTTCCCTTATCTGTTAACTTTAATTACAATACCACTTTCCGGCGTCTTTCCTTTTGTATTAAGAGGCGCTGGTTTTGTTATCTCTTTTTTATCTGAAAAGATTTGAATATAGTATAAACCATCCTTAGAAAAGCTGAGAGGGATTTCATAAATATTCCCGGTCCTGTAACGGGAAATATCCCAGGCCGTCATGTCCTTGTATTCTTCATTTGTGTAGTCTCTGTAACTCCCTTTTTTACTGATCTGAGCCGGCGTAAGCGGCTTTGGCCAATTCTCCCTGTAGATAATAATGTAGTATAGATAGCTCTCCCCGTTCGTGTTTACAGTGATATTACAAGGATCACCGACTCTCACTTCTGCAGGTATATTTTCAAATTCAAAATACCTGTCAATAAACTCCTCATAATACCTGAACTGGTTTCCTGACAAATAGAAACCTATGCCTACATAATTATGGGATTTATCAATGATATTTTCTTTATGACCATTAGCCGGTGCTCTTTCAGCCATAAATTTTTCATGTCCCGTTTTCATAAGAGAACTGATTAGCGAAATTGATGTGCCATAGTTGTTTGATGACCATTCTCCATAAGCGTTTTCAGAAACATGGTCATATCCACCTGCAAGTGCATACCTGAGATAGGGTTCCTCCCCGGCCAGATTCCAATGTCCGATATATTCATTTTCAGCAGCTTCCCTGCACATCTTGTTTGCAACCCTTGAAGCAAGAATGTCAAGTTTTACCGGAGATGCATTGTTTTTATTCCTGCTTTTATTAATGATATCGATCTGAGCAATCTTTAGCTTCAGGGATTCATCATCATCTTTAAATTCAATAAGTCTCTTTTCGCTTTCATTCAGCTTCTGATAGTTCATCAGATCATCTTTCCCGGTATCATCTGTAAGGTGGGGAAGAACTGACCGGGGTAGACAGACTAAAATGATGATCATTACAATTAATATTTTTATCTGTTTCCAGGTCCTTTTGAACATAACTCTCTGCGGATTGTTAGAGATGCAAAAGTAAATTATTAGATATGAAAACGAATAAACTGAGCTTACTATTTTTCCTGACGCTTTTCTCTGTTAATGCTTTCTCACAGACATCAGGATTTTATGATTTTAAGGTAAAAACACTTGAAGGAGGCAATTTTGATTTCAGTTCACTAAAAGGGAAGAAAGTAATGATCATAAATACAGCTTCCAAATGTGGAAATACTCCACAGTATAAGGAAATTGAAGCATTATATGAAAAATACCACGATTATCTTGTAATTATTGGTTTTCCTGCTAACAACTTTGCAAGCCAGGAGCCAGGAACAGCTGCAGAGATTAGAAAATTCTGTACAGAGAATTATGGTGTCACATTTCCTATGATGGAAAAAATTTCCGTTAAGGGCGATGATATGGCTCCCATCTACAAATGGCTCACTTCCAAGAAGGAGAATGGTGTAATGGACTCAGAAGTAAAATGGAATTTCCAGAAATATCTGATAGATGAAAATGGAAAACTCATTGAAGTATTGGATCCAAAGGAAAAAGTAACGTCAGATAAGGTATTGTCCTGGCTCTCTTCAAAATAAATTGTTTTTTTCTTTCCGGAAAGATTTAAGGTTGTCGCCTGGTATGCCAGTGTAATAACCTTTTTTCTTTTACAGTGTGATTGTAAGAACATTACCCGTTACACTGACCGTATTCGACCGCAATGGCGAGGAAGCCGGCCAACTAAAACACTGCCTGAAGTTGAAAAAACTGATCCATAGCTGAACTTTTTGAACAACTTTCTAATACTGACTGAGCTAGTGCAAGAACTATGCCCACCAGCAAAATTTTTTGGACTAATTCTCGTCTGTTCATTTGAGATAATTATTAAGTTTTGTGTACTTCTTTAACAATCCTAAAAAAGATTGTTTAGAATAATTCTGAATAAAACTTTTTTGTGGAGAATTTGTGTAACGTTTCAAAGGCGTAACAGTTTAAAGGCACAAAGGCATAAAAGTTATAGAGGGCTGTAAAGGCTTTACTGACAGATTGGCAAGACAACAAGACCGCAAGAATGCAAGAATGCAAGACAATCAGACTATAAAGGGAATAAACATCTTAGTCTCTTTCATATACACCCTGTAGTCGTCTCCAAACTTTGATATCATTTCTTTTTCTTCAATGCATGCAGTAATGTATACAGCGATAAGGTTAATGACTCCAAGACACAATTGAGCCGGTTCGGGATTTTTTAACATAACTCCGGTACCTAAAAGGAATATTGAAAGGTACAATGGATGTCTTATGTAACTGTAAATACCTGATTTCACAAGCAATGATGTGTTTTCAAAATTACTGTCAGGCTTCCCTTTTCTCTTAAGTAAAAGATAGCCTGTAATAACCACATAAACTGAAAGAATCAGAAGGAACCAAGAGACTACCTGAAACGGTGAAAACGGATTAATGAACCAGACCTTAAAATTTAATAAGACAAGGATGAAAACACTCTCGAATGCGAAGAATCTGGCAATACCATGATACCTTTTGTATTTAATTGATAAATACCAGGAAAAGATTATGATCAGAATAGTTCCGGCAATAAATATTGTATATTTCATTATTAAAAAAGTTGTAGCTTACTTGGTAGTAAGTTTCTCATTTGCCTTCTTAAACCAGTTATATACTTCAATCTGAGATTGGTTTATGATATTCTTGCCGGCCTTAACAAATGTATTTGATTGGGTTGCGTCAAATATCCTGGCTTTAACATTGTCTTCCCACTGGATATCAAATATTTTCCTTATTTCGCATTTTATGTTCTTGTCAAAGATGGGGCAGGTAACCTCGATTCTGTGATCAATGTTTCTTGTCATAAGGTCCGCCGAACTAATATATATCTGATCGTTTCCTCCGTTGCAAAAAATAAAGAATCTTGAGTGTTCAAGAAGCCTGTCAACGATTCCGATGGCTTCTATTTTTTCGCTGAGTTTTTTCACTCCTGGGATAAGAGATAACATTCCCCTTACGATCAATCTGATTTTGACGCCAGCCTGACTTGCCTCATACAGGTAGTCAATTATCTCACTGTCGGTAAGATTATTAAGTTTCATGTAGATGAAAGCTTTTTTACCGGCTTTGGCATTTTTGATTTCATTTTCAATAAGAAGAATAATCTTGTTTCTCAGGAAAAATGGTGAAAGAACAAGATGATAGAAGTTATCCTTTTTATAGTTTACACTAAAGAAGTTAAATGCTTTAAAAACCTCATTTGTGATCTTTTTATCGGTGGTTAAGAGAAGAAGGTCCGTATATACTCTTGCAGTATCTTCATTAAAATTGCCTGTACCCACAGCAGCATACCGTTGAGTAATATCATTTTTCACCCGCGTTATAAGACAGAGTTTTGAATGCACTTTTAAGCCGGGCACTCCATAAATTACTTTTACACCCTCTTCGCGAAGTTTATTACCCCAGAGAATATTCGCTTCCTCGTCAAACCTGGCTTGCAGTTCAACCACAGTTGTTACGGACTTGCCATTTCTGACTGCATTTAAAAGGGCGTTGATGACGCTTGAGTTCCTTGCAAGTCGATAGAGGGTGATCTGAATGGATGTCACATAAGGATCAATTGACGCCTCCCGTAGCAGGTCAATAAAGTGGTCAAAAGGGTGATACGGGAAAAATAACATGATGTCTTTCTTTTTTATCGCCGATAAGATGCTCCTTCCCGGCTGAATATCATGATGAGGAATTGGAATGAGCGGTTCACTAAATAATTTCTTCCGACCCGGATTCGGAAAATTCATGAAATCTTTAAAATTATGATACCTGTTACTGGGGATAGTCACATCGTCGGGTCCGAAATTCAGTTTCCTTGTTATGATTTTCAAAAGATCCGGAGGCATAGTACGATCGTAGATAAAACGAACAGGTGTACCCCTTTTACGTTGCAGTAAACTCTTGGAAAGCTTATCAATATAGCTTTCAGATATATCATCGGCTATCTCAAGCTCAGCATCTTTA
Source organism: Bacteroidales bacterium (assembly GCA_003141415.1). Taxonomy (GTDB): domain Bacteria; phylum Bacteroidota; class Bacteroidia; order Bacteroidales; family VadinHA17; genus LD21. The sequence goes on along the minus strand of PLLX01000194.1, from coordinate 42,210 downwards.
GTGAGTTTAATGGTATAAGCGGAAATATCATCATAATCGAAGATGAAGAAAATCTCATTTAAGCCAAACCGGATGATATCATCGAGGAAAATAATGTACTTGCCATCATCTTTTTCAGGAAGTATAATGAATCTGGGCAATACATTAGTTGGAATCTCGAGGAGTGCATATCTTCTTCTTTGTGTTTCAGATTTTGCCAGATAGATAGCCAGGTAAATAGCATCATCAGTAAGATTAGGCAGGTTTGTATCCTTTTCAATCAGGAAAGGCATAAGTCTGGTTCTAACCTCTTTATGAAAGTATTTTCTGACAAATTCAGCTTGTTCCTGATTCAACTGTTTCTCATTTATAATATGAGTATTATGTTTCGCCAGCTCGTGCAGGAGACCTGTATAGATCTTTTCAAATTTTGCATTATGGGCAATGACAATTTCATGAATTGTTTTAAGAGTGGTCTTTGGATTGTAACCAAGTATTTCCTTTGACCTGGAACTAAACATTGATAACCTTTTCAGAGTTGCAACCCTTACTCTGAAGTATTCATCAAGGTTATTGGAATAAATACCGAGAAACTTGAACCTTTCCAGAAGGGGTACTTCTTTGTTATCTGCTTCCTGTAAAACACGTTCATTAAAAGACAGCCAGCTTATCTCCTTTGGAATATATTTTTTATTCATAGTAATTTTTCTGGATTTAGAAAATATTCAATCTTTCCGCTTTTGCGGACGATATCAGACCATGTCTCGATATTGAAGATGATGGAAACTACCCCGCTTTTAGGAATAAGATCGCATCCTTCCTTACTAAGGCTATTTGCTATATGCGAAAAAGAAGGGTTATGTCCAAAAAGGGTTACAGCTTCAGCATCTTCATTGATGCCGGAAAGAATAGCAGGCAGATTCTGCAGGCTCATCTTATAATAAATACTGCTGTTCATGAAGACATTTTCAGCACTGATACCATATTCACCTGCAAAGATTAATGCTGTTTCAATAGCCCTGAAAGCAGGACTTGAAAGAATGATCCCTGGAGATTTTTCTTTTTCAACAAGTTTACGTGCCATAAGTCTTGAGATAACTTTTCCCTTCAGAGTAAGGGATCTTTCGAAATCTGAAATCTCAGAGGATTCGTCTTCGGCTTTTCCATGACGGATAAATATTATTTTTTTCATTTCCTACAATCAATTGAATAACAAATGTTAACGAGGAATTAAATTCCGAAATTTGTTCCCATCTTCTGAGCCTGGATCACAAGAGGATCTTTTGGATCGACAAGTTTTAGTTTTCCTGAAACTTCAGAAAGGGGAACGGATACAATTTCAGTATTTTTCAGAGCAACCATTTTGCCAAAGTCACGCTCTGCGATCAAATCAGCAGCTGCAGAACCATATCTTGTTGCCAGTACACGATCCATAGGAGAGGGGGTACCTCCTCTCTGGATGTATCCCAATACTGTCTCTCTTGTTTCGAGACCGGTAAGTTCATATATTCTCTTACTTAAAGACTGAGCAGCAGAACAGCTGTCCTTTAGCGGATTCCTGATACCCTCCGCGACAACAACAATTGAGTACGGTTTATTTTCGCTGACACGGTGCAGAAGATATTCTGCAACCTTCTTATCATCATATTCAATCTCAGGTATCAGTATAACATCTCCTCCGCCTGCTATACCGGAATACAATGCTATCCATCCGGCATTGTGTCCCATAAGTTCAATTATCATTATCCGTTTATGGGAGTTAGCCGTTGAATGCAAACGGTCGATAGCTTCGGTCGCAATATTTACAGCTGAGTCGAATCCGAACGTCAGATCGGTGCCCCAGACATCATTATCAATTGTTTTTGGTATGCCTACAACATTCAGTCCCTCTTGTGAGAGAAGGTGAGCAGTTTTAAGGGTGCCGTTTCCGCCTATGCAAACAAGGCAATCGAGCCCCAGCTGATCATAATGCTCTTTAATTAGCACAGGTTTACTTATTTCATTCTTCCCTTTCCCGCTGCTCTTAAATGGTTTCTCCCTTGATGTTCCGAGAATTGTGCCGCCCAGAGTAAGTATGCCCGAAAGATCTTGTTCAGTAAGTTCCCTGTATTCCTTATTTATCATCCCTGTGAATCCATCGCTTATGCCAACCAGACTCATGCCGTACTTAACTATTGCAGTTTTTCCGACTCCGCGTATAGCAGCATTTATACCCGGACAATCGCCTCCGGCAGTAAGAATCCCAATCCTCTGTCCTCTGGTTATTTTACTCATTATATTTTCTTAAGATTTAGTTTAAAGCAAATTTAACTCTTTATAGCTATATTGAAGTTAATAAATTGTTACAATTATTTTGATTTTCTCATTGTGCTCTGTGTTTCTCGTATGTTTGTTAGTATTATATTAATTGCTTAATTTTATGAAGTAAGTTAATAGTATCAATAATTTCGATGGAACTGGATTATGTGAAATTGAAACAGATCAAACCTGCACTTGCCGGATATATCAGAGAATCACAAACTTTGCTGAAGAAATCTGGTGTAACTGACGAGAAAACAGTCCATGATGTTCGTGTTCTGATGAAGAAATCCAGAGCAGTTTTGAAACTTGCAGCTCCTCAGCTGGATAAGGCTTACCACGAGAGGGATATCGCCGCTCTAAGGGAAGTAGGCAGAATAATGTGCCCATGGCGGGAAACTTCTGTGCAACGAAAAACTATTAAAGAGTTCAGGAAAAAATATCCGGATATCTTTTCCCAACTGCACGAAAATGCTATCCTCACCATTTTGCTTGAGAAACGTGAACCTATAACGGAACCCGGAGAGGAGCTAAAAGCAGCACTGGAACAAATTGATTCTCTTTTAAATAAAACAGGTTACCGGATACGATTTCAATCTATGAAAATGATAGATCCTCAGCTTCTTATAAAAGGGCTCGAGATTTCATATACAATGGTTATGGATATTTACCTGTCCTGCAGAAATAATCCGAAACCGGCAATGTTGCATGTATTAAGAAAAAAAGCCAAGGATTTTCTCTATCAGCTTTACTTTTTCAGACCTTTAAATCCATCAGTGGTAAAAGCTCTTGAAAAAAAGCTTGATAGTATGACTCAGAATCTGGGAAAGTTTAATGACCTTGCTCAGATTATTAAAGCTTTAGAGTACAAATATTCAGAGGGCACAAACCTGCCTGCCATGGATGAGTTAATAATAAAGTTCCGTGAAGCTCAGGACCATTATCTTGCTAAAGTCTGGCCCACTGCTTTTCAGATTTTCTGTCCGGGCCAGAAGCTCGTAAACATTTTGGGATTCAAGTTGCTCGTAATTTAAAATCATCCTTTTCGGCTTATTTCGAGTAAGGCATTGTGTTTAATTATTCTGATATCTTTTTCCTGCAGTTTAATCAATCCGTCTTTTTCAAATGTTTTAAGCATCTTTACTGCACTTTCAGTTGAAATTCCTGCAAAATCAGCTAGATTTTTCCTTGAAAGAAGTTGAAATATTTCTGCTTTCTCGTTTTTTAAACTATCTATATATAATAATGAATCTGCCATCCGGCCATTCATCTGCTTATACATAAGGTTACGGACTGTATTGATCAGGTTTGTGTTTTGCTCGAAGTACCTTTTAATAATGTTGAATCCGAACATACCGTTTTGCTTGCTCTCACAAGTCTTCTGAGTTTTTGTCCACTCTACCTGCCCTTTGGTCTGAACACCAGGAATAAGGAGTAGACAAAAAAGCCTGTTTTGAAGGGACCAGGAACCTTTCTGTTAAATATCAAATGTGCTGAGTTGAATTTATTTTGTCCTTTTAATACAGTTTTTTTAATCAAGTTTATTTAAAAATATTGGTGCTGAAAACCAGGAATGCTGGAAGCATTTCAAAATTTGTGTATAATTGACTATTTGAATAAAGATTTATAAATAACTGGCGCGGCACCAAGTTCTTTGGCATTTTTAAGCTTATCTAAATCTGTTCTGAGAAGTACTAATATAATAATTACTTCTGATTAACCTTCTTCCACCCACAACTTTTAGCGAATTCAGTAACGAGACGATTAATAGCCCGCGCACATCCATGGAGACAGCTCTAAACGCAGAATTAAGTAAAAGGCAGTTTAAGGTCGTTGTGCTATAAGCAGAAAAACATCAAATTCTTTTGTTACAGCATCTGAGATTTTTTTATTAATAACAAAACATTTATGATGGGTTATATTTTTGAAGCCTGACTTTAAGAGCATAGATGACAAATCTGACGGATCAAAACCTTTATGACCTGTAAATCCTTCACCATGAAACGAACCGTCTTCAGTATACAGGTCTGCAATTGCCAGAAAACCTCCGGGATTGAGGAGATTATAAAATTTCGTGATAATATCTTTAATATCAGTAATATGATGAAGAACCATCTGGTTAAAGATAAGATCGAACTTTGCATCTTTAAAGTCGTTCTGTTCAAGATTGAAGTTTAGTGTTTTGAGATTCTTAACCTTCAATGTCTTTATTTTGTTATTCATTACCTTAACCATTTCCGATGAGTTATCCATTAAAGTGATTTCTTTTAACGAATCTTTCAGGATAAAACTGGTTACTCCGGTGCCCGCACCGAATTCAAGAGCAGTCATCTGCTTTTGTAGCGGAACAAGTTTTTTAATCTCATTTGCAATAGCCTCAGCACGCTCCCAGATTATTGGGTTCTGGTCCCATTCGGCTGCTTTTAAATCAAATTCGTTCATCAAGCTTTAATGATTAATTGAAATTTAAAATTGTTTTTCAGGAATTTTTTCGATTCCCGAATGTCAGCATTTCATTGAACTATTAATTTTTCTTAGACTCAATACCGAATTTAAATCCAGCCTTAACCCGGTCAATTAATTCCGGTATGATATCGGTATATTCACCAACAATCCCAAAGTCTGCATAATGGAAAATGTGAGCTTTTGGATTGTGGTCTATAGCAATAATTTTTTCAGATTCTTTCATACCGGCCAAGTGCTGAATTGCACCTGATACACCAACGGCAACATATACTTTAGGACGAATTGTTTTACCCGTCTGACCGATTTGTCTTGCATATTCAACAATCCCTTCGTCAACTACCGGGCGGCTGCTGGCCCATTCAGCATTTACACCCTGATTTTTTAATGCTTCAGCCAGAGCTTTTATCAGAGCTAAATTATCGATTGTGGCACCTCTGCCGCCCGAAATTATTATGTCAGCATCGAAAAGATTTTGTAATCCGCCTTCACCTCTTACTGTTTTAAGAATTTCAACAACAAAATCTTTATCGTTTAAAACAGGATTGAAAGCTGAAATAATACCTTGTCTTCCCTCAACACGGTTAGGAACTTCAAATGTGCCGGCCCTGGCTGTTGAGATCTGCGGACAAACAAATCCAAGAATAGTGGCAAGTTTACTTTCACCATAGGTCGGTCGCCGTGATTCAAGAATGGGTTTATAAATCACTTTTTCTTTTTTATCTATGTACTCTCCGATTTCAAGTCCGGTACAGTCTGCTGTTACTCCGCTATCGGTTTTCATGCCAATTCTCGGAGCTAATTCCCGTCCTGATGTGGTTGCAGCAAAAAGAGCAATTTCCGGTTTTCTTTCCATAATGACCTGTGCGAAAATTGATGAAAACGGGAGAACAAGATATTCTTCAAGATTGTCATTTTCAACTATAATAACCTCATCTGAACCATGTTCAATCAAAGTCTGAGCCAATGGTTTAACATTTTTACCTATTATTAATGTCATCACTTTCGTGTCGTTACCTAACTGCTTTGCAAGGTTTCTGGCCGGAGTCAACAGTTCTAGTGAAGGTCTGGAGATTTTCCCGTTAGTTACCTCAGCCCAGGTAATAATTCCTCTTGCCCCGTTTCTGAAGTCTTTTTCGGGAAAATCAGGACGTTCAATTTCCTTTTTAACTACTTTCTCCTTCTTTTCTAAAACATTCCCTCCTTTTTTAAAGTTAGCTATTAAACTATCAACTAATGAAGCTTCATTGTGACCTTCCGACATTGTTATTGGCGGACGGTCGCTTACAATATTAACTACTTTTACTACAATAGTCGGGGAACCATTAATGCCAATTTTTTCGGTTCCCAAACCAATATCGTCAATTCCAAAAGTTGTAATTTCCAGGGTGCGGGCTTTTATTGCTCCGATTAACGAAGGCTTACGGGGAGGAATTCCGGTTGGAGTCAGTGATATAACACAAGGGATGGGTAATTTCAGCATTTGATATCCCCCTTCTATAATCCTTTTTGCAATTACATTACCGTCTCCATCAGCTTTGACGCTCTCTACAAAAGTGGCTTGAGGAATTCCGATATTTTCGGCTACCTGTGATGGAACATGTGCAGTATCGCCATCGCTTGTTTGCCGGCCGGCTAAAATTATAAAAGGATCTTTAGATTCTTTTGTAAAGCCTAAGTGTTTAAGCATGGTAGAAATTGCCAGCCCGGTAGCATAGGTATCGCTTCCGGCAAGTTTGCGGTCGGATAACAGGTAAGCTTTGTCATAGCCCATTGAAATAGCTGTTCTAAGAGAGGTCTCAAAAGATTTTGGACCCATAGAGCAAACGATTAATCTTGCGTCAGGATGCTGTTTCCTGAGTTGTAACCCGGCTTCCAACCCAAACTGACAATCAATATTGATTATTGATTTTGCTTTTGTCCGGTCCATTAGTCCATCTTCACCCATTCTCATTTCGCTTGGGAGCGGGACTTGTTTTATTAAACTTATTATTGTCAGGGCCATTATAGCAGTATCTTTTTAATGTTACATATTTTGAAAATCCGGACCATTACCGCCATTTGGTACTACCCAGGTAATTCCTTCTCCGGGAGATTTTATGTCGCATGTTTTGCAATGCATACAATTTTCAGCATGAATTCTAAGCTCTTTCTTACCGTCTTTGTTCGTATGGAGCTCATATACTTCAGATGAACAACAAAATTGTTCAGGCGCACCATATTGTTCTATGTTAACAGCATTGAAATTCTCCAAGTTGTTAATATGAAGATGCACAACCTGCTGTTCATCGTGGTAAACTCCTGAATAGTAAACATCGGTTGCTTTATCGAATGTCAATACTTTATCGAACACCAGTTTACCTTTAAACCTCTCTTTAAAAGGTTTCTTTTTAAATTCGCTCAGTTTTAGTGTAGTCTGATTGTCGGCATGAGATCTAAGTCGGCCAAAGAAACCTGCTCCACCGGTTATAAGTTGAGTTCCAAAATGTAATCCTCCTACAATCAGCCCTTTTGCAAATCCTTGTCTGAAATTACGGACAGCATACATTTCTTTGTGAATATCACTGTTATTTAGCAATAGTTCGTATTGCTGAAGGCTTTTTTCCGATGTATCGTTTTTTGACAATGCATCGGCAGAGGCTTGCGCAGCTAACATTCCTGACCTGATTGCCAGATGTATGCCTTTCAATGCTGGCATTGTAACCAACCCAGCGCTGTCGCCAACAATCAATGCATTATCGATATATAATTTGGGTATGGCATAATGTCCTCCTTCAGGAAGTGTCTTGGCGCCATATTCCACCAATTTGCCGTCTTTTAAAATCTTAAAAACAAAAGGATTGGTTTTCCAGATCTGGAATGCATCGTGAACATCGAAAGACGGATCTTTATAATCGAGTCCAACAACAAGACCAACTGCTACTTTATTATCTTTTAATCCATAAATAAAGCCTCCGCCAAATTCATCAAAATTGAGCGGATAGCCCATTGTGTGGTAAATCTGACCGGCCTCAATATTGCCAGGAGGAACTGACCATAATTCCTTGACACCTAAAGAGTAAACCTGCTCATTTCTGTCCTTGTTGAGGTTAAACCTTTTAATAAGCATTTTGGTTAAACTGCCCCGGGTTCCTTCGGCAAAAATGGTGATTTTAGCTTCAATGCGGGTACCGGCCTGAAAATTTTCCAACTGATGTCCCTGATGATCCAGACCTGTTTCTTTGGTTTTAGCGCCGGTTACTTTTCCATCTTTGTACAAAATCTCATCAACGGCAAAACCTGTATATATTTCTACACCTTTTTCCTGGGCTTTTATAGCTAAGTACTTACATATCTGACCTAATGATGCGACATAGTTGCTTTTATTACTCATGTATGGCAGATGAAAGGGCACGGGTATGGCTCTTTTTTCTGTGAGCCACATCATATTGTCTTTAGTTACTTTCACATTGAAGGGAATCTCTGAGAATTCCCCGTCGGGCAATAATTCTTTAAAAACAGATGGTTTTATCACAGCGCCTGATAATATATGACTACCGATAGAACTACCTTTTTCTATCAGTAATATTCTTTTGGTTTGGCCTCTTTGTTTTAATATATCAGCCAGATGAATTGAAACGGCTAAGCCGGATGGACCACCTCCGATTATTAACACATCCGTTGATACAGTATCAATATCACTCATTCTATGACCTCCTGGTTTAATATTCTTATTCTAAATTGTTGACTGCACATTATTGGTTCTTAAACACTTTTTCTGATCTAAATGTTTTGAGGTCACAAAATTATTATTATTTAATAAGATTCATGCATGCCACAGTTTTATATTTCAGAATGACAACACTTTCAGGTGGGCCATAACATTATGGTATCCAGACAGGATTCAGATCAATTTAAAAGTTGTCCTGAATCATCTTGTAAGTTGTTGCACAGAACTCTCAATTCCTCTATTTATGAGTTCTTAGACTTTATTTTTGTATCGTAAATTTAAATATTAAAAGCCATGTTGTATACGAATTCAAAACACCTCGAATTTGGGGTATTGCCCTGGAACTTTGGCTATTTCGCTTGGTGAAGGTTCATTTGATGCGCTTATTGGAATAGCAGGTGATCTGGTTGGTGGTTTTGTTTATACTATAAGTATTACCCTATTCAAAATATACTAGGTCCCGATCTTGGAAGCTTTTCTTTATACACTCTCATTGGTCAGCATCATTTTGTTTTATATCTGCTTGATATTATTATTAGTGTGGCATTTGTGTGGATAGCTTTCAGATTGAATAAAATAGAAAAATCCCGGGATTTTAAATGGTTATATTCAGGTATAGGTTTAGCCATTTTAAATGCAGTAGTGTTTCTGTCAGTTATTACAAACCGTATAATTGGAGCTTCAACTGCATATCCATTTGTAGCTGATTTAATTACAGGAACAACGCATAACAGCTGTTTTTCCAAAATTCAGGAACCCGGAAAATGGGAATTGGTGTTTCTAACAGGCGCATTTATATCAGGCATAGTAATTTCGGTATTCAGGAAAGAATTTAAAATCACTATTATTCATAGCAATTGGAAAAAGTATAAAGGGAATTCAGTGGCAAAACGGCTCATCTGGTCTTTTATAGGCGGATTAATCCTGATCTTTGGAGCCAGAATGGCGGGTGGCTGTACAAGTGGACATATTCTCTCAGGCGGAATGCAGCTTTCTCATAGCAGGCTTGTATTTGCTGTATTTGTTTTTGCAGGATTGCTTATAACAGGAAAATATTTTTATAAGTCACAAGCTAAAGTTTCTTAGTTTGATTAAATATAGTTTCTGATCATATTTAGCCATAATCGCATCTAATATTGAATTAACAGACTTTTTAACAAATGTCTCAATTGTTGACCTTTACCTTTATCCAATCGTTAACAGTAAAACTGCAAATAGCAAAATACAATAAACTACTAAAAGTTACCATGATTGGTAACGTGGTAAAACCCGGGAAACCCAGCGATATAATAATGCAGACCAGTATTACATCTGTTATTATTGCCAGTAATAAATTTTTACCGATAGGTTGTTTGTAAAATCGGGTAGGAGTGCGGACAACAAATATGTTGAAAATACCGGCAAAAAACAGGGTTGCAAATCCAAATGAATGCAACTGATTAATATCTGATAGCTCAAAATATTTCTTGCCGATAAATAACCATGCCAATGCCTCTGCAGTAAGTAACAATCCTAAAAGAAAACCCTGTTTTACCAAGGGTTTTATATTCCAGCTTTCAGGTTTTTTTGACCAGGTGACGATGTCGGTAGATAAGGTCAATGTTACGAAGTCAATAATAAATAGTAGAAGTACCATATCAAAAGCACCTACTACAAACTTTCCGGTAATAATATAAGCTACACATACAAATACCACAGTAAATAATGTTTTTGAAATTTTACTGATTACCCAATTGGTGATTCGATGATGTATTGTGCGACCAACGGTTATCAGATAAATAATGCTCTCCAATCCTTCATGCAGTAAAACTACACTGGCGGCCTGTTTGGCAGCATCAGTAGCTGATTTTACGGCAATGCCTACTTCTGCCTGTTTTAAAGCCGGGGCATCGTTTACACCATCACCAGTCATACCTGTAATTTCTTTATGCTGCTGTAAGATTTTTACGATATTGAATTTATCTTCAGGCAGCACTTCAGCAAATCCATTGTGCGAAATGATTATGGAATGACTATCGCTGCCTGTTATATGTTGCCGTAACAATCCGGCAGAAACAATATCATCTCCTACGCCTACCTGAGCAGCAATCTCTTTAGCTATCGACAATGCATCGCCGGTGAGCATTTTTACTGTAACACCTAATTCCTTTATTCCTGCAATCATCTTTGAAGAATCATTCAGCGGAGGGTCAACCAAAGCCACAATACCTACCAATGATGTTGTATTTTCTCTCTGAATAGCAACGGCTATTGTTTTAAATCCTTTTGCTGCCCAGGTCCCGACAGTCATATCAAGTTTTGATTGTTGCAGGTTGCATAAAACTTTGATAGTATTATATGCACCCTTCATTACTTTAAACTGTTTACCATCTTTTTGTACCATCGCTTCTGTTCTTTTGATATCGGCAGAAAAGGGAGTAAAGGAAGTTTGTTGATAACCTGAAGTATCTATTTTGTCATTCGTTGCTTTTTGTAGAAAGGCCATATCAATCGGATCGTTATTAGCAGCTACCGAAGCCAGTATGCCATATCTTAAAATATCGTCTTTATTAAAGTTTTCTGCAGCCTCAGTATCCTGTACTGATAATTTATTTTGTGTAATAGTTCCTGTTTTGTCAATGCACAGTATAGTTAGTGTTGCAGCATCTTCGGTAGCACTTAAGCGGCTTACCAGAACTCCTTTGGCAACTAATTGCTGAGATCCTTTTGCCATACTTACCGTAAACATAGCCGGCATAGCCACCGGAACTGCTGTAACCAGTAAAATCAGTACTAATGGCAGCATTGATAAAAAGGTTTCTCCCCTTACTAATGAAACAATAAATGTAATGCCAACAAATACCAGAACAATTAAAAATAAGATCTTCACAACACTGGACACAACTTCTTCCATGTGCAATCGTGGCTTAGCCATCTGAACCAACTGGATTGTTTTGCCAAAAAAAGTATTAATGCCGGTTGCAGTTACTACTGCATTACATTCCCCGTTTTTAATTATAGAACCCGAATACAACATATTACCTTCCTTTTTGCTGACAAGCATTGACTCTCCGGTAAGGGCTGATTGATCAGCCCCGGCGATCCCATCAATAATTTTAGCATCCGCAGCAATAAAATCCCCGGTACGGATACGTATAATATCACCCGGAACTAATTGGTCTCCATTCACCTGCTTCCATTTTTTGTTTCGTAACACGCGTACAAGCACTTGTAAACTTTGCTTTAATGCCTGCACTGTCCTGGCAGCCTTACTTTCCTGCATAAAACCTATAATGGCATTGAACAACATTAACCCGCCAATCAAATAAACATCCACATATTTTTGAAGTAAAAAAGAAATAATAATGGTAAATTCCAGCATTATAGCTGTAAGTCCCCAAAAGTGTTTCAGAAATAACAGAACCATTACTTGCTTTTTCTCCACAACTTCATTAAGTCCATAACTTATTTGCCTTTTTTTTACTTCTTCATCGGAAAGACCATCTGTAACCAGCACTTTAAATTCGGATAATACATCCGTTATCGTTTTTGTTTCGTATGAATTGGTTTTATTGGGCATGCTTGCTTTCGTTTAATTTCACTTATTTTCAATGAATTAAGAAACCCTTGTGGTTGATTAGTGCTGATGTTCAGTCTTTTTTAATAAAATACTAACTGCTAATCCTTTATAAAACAAATTTAGAAGGATAAATGATTGATTATCATAGAAATTTATTCAGGCAAATAAACGATGAATTATCAGGTTAATAAAAACCATTTGGAAATATCTGCACTATTTTTTTCAGGAAATTTATCTTGATGGAATTCATTCGTATGGTAGTCATACCGATAATCCTTCACCCATATTTGCGCCATCTCTATAGTCTGCCTGATAGCATCAAGAATAAAGTGTAACTCATCATTTGTCATCGTCGGATGAAGAGATAATCTTATCCATCCGGGCTTCATCGATAAGTCTCCCGCATCAATTTTATCTGTGATCTCTTTTGACATTTTAATATCAACATTTAAAAGGAAATGGCCATAAGTGCCGGCACAGGAACATCCACCTCTTACCTGAATTCCAAAATGGTCGTTAAGAAGGCTGGTAAAAAGGTTATGATGTATTTTATCAACGTAAAAAGAAAAAACACCTAATCTGTTCCTTATATCCGGAGCAAGAATGTGTAGATTTTTTATTTTCAATAATTCCCTGAAAGTTAATTCGGTAAGCTCACTTTCTCTCATATACATCTTTCTTGTATCCATGTTTTCCTTAAGAGTCACTGCAAGAGCAGCTTTAATTCCCTGAAGGAATCCGGGGGTTCCTCCATCTTCTTTTACCTCAATATCTGTTATATAGCTATAACCACCCCACCTGTTTGTCCATTTTACAGTTCCTCCGCCCGGATTGTCAGGAATATTATTTTTGTACAGTTCTTTGTTGAAAATCAGAACTCCGGCGCTGCCGGGTCCGCCGAGAAACTTGTGAGGGGAAAAAAATATTGCGTCAAGCTGATTGAGCTTATCATCAGGGTGCATATCAATGTCAACATATGGAGCTGATGCTGCAAAATCCACAAAACAGTATCCATTATGCTCATGCATTATCTTTGCCAGCTCATAAAACGGGGGGAAATATCCTGTTACATTAGAGCATGCTGAAAAAGAACCGATCAGTAAAGGACGATCTTTGTATTTTACTATCTCCTTACGCAAAGCGTCAGGATTTACTGTCAGATCGGAAGATGGTTCTAAAACAACTACATCAGCGAGAGTTTCAAACCATGAAGTATGGTTGGAGTGATGCTCGGTATGAGTTAAGAAAACAACCGGACGATTTTCATTTGGAATGTCCTTACAATTGGCATAATTTCCATGTGAATAAGAACAGTAATTAATAGCCTGTTCCGGAACCTTTAATCCAAGAAGTCTTTGGAGCTTGGCAATTGCGGACGTCATTCCTGTACCTGTAAATATCAGAATGTCATTATCATTGGCATTCACATGACGTTTCACTATTTTCTGTGCGAGATGATAGGCATCGGTCATCGCCTTACCTGTCGATGTTGATTCTGAATGTGTGTTCCCTACCAAAGGACCAATGTCTTCAGTAATCCTTTTTTCTATAGGTCCGTAAAGTCTTCCGCTGGCTATCCAGTCTGCATAAATCAGTTTCCTCGATCCGTAAGGTGTTTTAATTTCTGCGTCAATACCGATGATATTTTTTCTATACTGGTCAAAATATATTTCAAGATCTGTCATTTATTGGACTAGGATAATAATTGTTTTTTAACGCTTCAAAATTAAGTTTAACTATTCAGATGTCAAAACTGAAACATAATTATAAGTTGGAGTGCCTGGAATGCCTAAAGTGTTCAGAGAACTTAGAGTTACCATAAGTATACTATACTTCAGTTTTGTCAACTTTAAACACTCCATTATTGGCACACTCCAAACTTTTTCTTAACTCCAGGTACTCCAAAATCCTGGCACTCCAGGCACTTCAGTCATTATAAATTGTCTACGTGTATGTAATTTATACGGATTCTAAATAAATAGCATTTGTCAGATTGTTAATTTGTTAACAGTAGATAATATTCCAGAGTTTAAGCTATACATATAATTATGTAAATATATGAATAAAAGCTAGATTTATTTTTCCTAGTTTTGGAATATTATTATACTTAATAGATGACTAGCAGGAGAGATTTTATAAGAATTTCGGTAATGGGAATCGGTGTTCTGGCAATTACCAAAGGAACATTTGGCGCTACTAAATTACTTTTCTCCCCCGATGAAGCAAAAAAACTCAAAGTGGATCTTAAGAGAACACCTACTTACTGTGAGGTATGTTTCTGGAAATGTGCCGGATGGGTTTACAAAACATCTGAGGGTAAAATCTGGAAAATCATAGGCAATGATGAAGATCAGCATTCTAACGGTCGCTTCTGCCCTCGTGGTACCGGTGGTGTTGGAATGTATTATGATGAAGACAGGCTGAAGACACCATTGATCAGGGTTGAAGAACGCGGCAAACAGGTCTTTCGTGAGGTTTCATGGGATGAGGCTCTGAATTATGTTGCAGCCAAAATGAAGGACATATCTTCAAAACATGGCGCAGAAAGTATGGCTTTATTCACACATGGTTCAGGCAGTACCTATTTTACAAATTTATTGAAAGCGTTTGGTTCTTCCAATATAGCTGAACCATCATATGCACAATGTCGCGGACCGAGAGATGAAGCCTTTCTTGCAACATTCGGAGAGGAAGTCTACTCACCTGAAACAACTGATATTCGAGATACAAAATGTCTTGTACTGATAGGATCACATATTGGAGAAAACATGCATAACGGGCAGATTCAGGAAATGTCGGATGCAATTGATAAAGGTGTGACAATAATTACAGTGGACCCAAGATTTTCAACTGCTGCCGGGAAATCCAAATATTGGCTCCCTATTAAACCTTCTACCGATATTGCATTACTCCTGGCCTGGATACATGAAATAATCTATAACGATTATTATGATAAAAATTATGTCGAAAAATATTGCAACGGGTTTGATAAACTGAAAGAACATGTCTTGGATTTTACTCCTGAATGGGCTTACGGGATAACAACAATATCGCCTGATAAGATACGAAAAACCGCAAAAGAGATGGCGAATGCAAGTCCTGCTGTTCTGATCCACCCAGGGCGACATGTGACATGGTATGGCGATGATACCCAGAGGGTTCGGGCGATTGCTATTTTAAATGCACTCCTGGGTTCATGGGGCAGACGGGGAGGGTTTTACAGACCTGCAAGTTATGTAGTTCCTTCAGCAAAAACACCAAAGTACCCTGAACCCAAAAAAGCCTGGACAGATGCTTTCCCCGGAAAATATCCCATTGCAAGTTCTCCGGTCTCAAATGCACTTATAGATGCTTCAATCCCTGAAAACAAACCGGCATATTTAATTAAAGGCTGGATTGTTAATGCAACAAATCTGATATCATCAATACCTGATCAGGCTAATACTCTGAAGGCAATTCAGAATCTTGATCTGTTAGTTGCAGTCGACACAATGCCGATGGAGATCACAGGATGGGCTGATGTTGTTTTACCCGAATGTACATATCTTGAACGATATGATATGCTTAGAATCAGCCCTCACCGTAAACCTGCCATAGCATTGAGGATGCCGGCAGCAGAGCCAAAAAGCAATACCAGATCAGGTTACAATATTGCCAGAGGATTAGCTGTTAAACTTGGTCTCGAAAACTATTTTCCATTTGAAAAGCAGGAGGAATTGCTGGACTGGCAACTTAAACAATCCGGTTCTTCGCTTGAAGAGATGCAACGTATCGGGGTAAAAACAAAAGAAAGAGAGGCAGACGATTTGTATTTCGCTGAAAATGAAAATGTTGCATTTTCAACTGATTCAGGCAAAATAGAATTATACTCTAAATATATTGAGCAGGCAGGTTTTGATCCCCTTCCTAAATATACTGTTCATGAAGAGCCTTCTGAAGGTTATTACCGCCTTATCTATGGACGGACACCACAACATACATTTGGCAGAACTTCCAATAATCCGAATCTTACTGACCTTATGCATGAGAACACGGCCTGGGTAAATCCCAAGGTATCGAAAGCGTGGGGTCTGGTAACGGGACAGTATATATGGCTTAAAAACCAGGATGGTGTGATTTCCAACTTTAAGATCAAAGTCCGAGTAACCGAACGTATCCGATGGGATTCAGTGTACATGGTACATGGTTTTGGTCATGGTCAGAAGCAGATGAAGAGATGTTTCGGAAAAGGTGCGAGTGATACCCAGTTGATAACAAAAGTCCTAACCGATCCGTTGATGGGAGGAACCGGAATGAGATCCAATTTTGTAACATTTGTTACTGAAAAGTCAGAGAAGGAGGTTGCATCATGAGGTATGCAATGGCAGTTGATACAAGAAAATGTGTAGGTTGCAGCGATTGTGTCGTGGCCTGCCAGACTGAGAATAATGTGCCGCATGGTTTTTGCCGTGAATGGGTCGTTGAAACGATGAATGGAACTTATCCGCAGCTTGAGATTGAGATCAGATCGGAGAGATGCAATCATTGTATAAATGCACCTTGTGTTCGTTGCTGCCCTACCGGGGCCAGTCATTTTGCTGATGGAGGAATTGTGCTTGTTGAACATAACAAATGTATAGGTTGTGGGGCATGCATTGCTTCATGTCCGTACGATGCCCGGTACCCTCACCCGGAAGGTTATGTAGATAAATGCACGTTTTGCATTCACAGGATAAAAATCGGTCTTGCTCCTGCCTGCGCAGCTGTTTGTCCTACCAAATGCATCTATTTTGGAGATTTGGATGACCTGAACAGCGATGTCTCTGTGGTTTTGAAAAAGCGTAAATCAAAAACACTTATTCCTGAAGCAGGAACTAAACCACAACTTTATTTTTTGATTTAATCAAGTAATGACCATTTAATATGGAAGAAGAAATATTAGTAAGTGGCAGGATGAATCAACTCATTGATCCGCAACTTAATATCTGGCACTGGCAGATTCCGCTTTATCTCTTTCTCGGGGGAATGGCAGCCGGAATTCTTTGTATTGCTGCACTTTATTTTATAAGAGGCAGGGAAAATGACTACAGGACAGCCGTCCGTATTACACCTTTTCTTGCTCCTTTTCTGCTGGTTATTGGATTATTAACACTATTCATTGACCTAAGACATAAACTGTTTTTCTGGCAGCTATATACAAACATACGATTGCAGTCACCAATGTCATGGGGAGCCTGGACACTGATGGTTATCACCCCTGTTTCATTTATCTGGTGCGCCCTTCATATAAGAGATATTTTCCCGCGTTGGGATTGGAAATTCAAATGGATATGTGACATTGAGACTTTCTTTAACAAATACAAGAAAGCCCTTGCATGGATCATGCTTATTTATGGGATTATCCTCGGAATCTATACGGGGATCTTATTGTCAGCCTTTAATGCCCGCCCTCTCTGGAATACATCAATTCTGGGACCATTGTTTCTGTCATCGGGACTTTCAGCCGGTGCAGCAGCAACATTAATTTTATCAAAAGATAAAGCAGAACGAAAGCAGTTTGCAAGAATAGATCTCGTGTTAATAGGGATTGAACTGTTTTTTATTATTCATATGTTCATGGGTTTTCTGGCGAGCACCCAGGTTCAGATCGAAGCTGCAAAACTGTTTCTTGGAGGACCATATACTATGTCATTCTGGATATTTGTTGTGACAATGGGAATGCTTATTCCTGCTCTGCTTGAATTTATGGAGTTGGGAAAGTTCCATATTCCGGCAATTGTTCCTGCAGTACTTGTGATTTTTGGAAGCCTGATGCTGCGTTTTATTATTGCATATGCCGGACAGATAAGCAGGTGGCTGTATTAACGGTAACCGGTTTGCGGTATGCGGTAAGAGGAATGCAGGACCCCGTACCGCACACCGCGTGCCGGTTAGAATGAAATCAGAATTTAGATAATAATAACTGTAAATCCATGGAACAAAAAAAAACAAAGTACCTGAACCCTTACGTAGGCGGGGCGCTGTTAGGAATTGTTCTTCTGGCGGCGAATTTTATTTCCGGACGTGGACTTGGTGCCAGTGGTGCAATGAAAAGTGTTGTTGTTACTTCCATTAGTGCAGTTGCACCATCCTCCTCAGAAAAATTGGGATTCGTAAAAGAGTTCAGAGCGGATCATCCTGGGAACCCGATGAAAACATGGCTCGTTTTTGAAATGACGGGTGTACTTGTTGGCGGATTTCTTTCAGGTGCATTTGCAGGACGTCTGAAATTGAAAGTAGAACATTCGCCAAAAATAACCTCAAAAAAGCGACTTTTTCTTGCTTTGACAGGAGGAGTGTTTTTTGGTTTTGGAGCCGAATTTGGAAGAGGATGTACCAGCGGATCAGCCCTGAGCGGAATGGCAGTATTGTCTCTTGGAGGGTTCATTACAATGATGGCAATTTTTGGAACTGCCTATGCTCTTGCTTATTTTTTCAGGAAGAACTGGATATAGGGCCAAGCGTTAAAAATTTGCTCGGTGGGCAAATTTAGCGAAGGAGCCAGACTGCAGGGTGGCGAAACGTCACAAAGGCACAATGGCATAACGGGTTTAAGACCACAGTACCTCAAGACAGCAAGACAAATAAACATTTAGACAAATAGACAAATAGACAAAAAATAATGGGACCATTATCAGTAAACGAGTTAATTTCAGCGAATACTAACCTTTTCCTGGCTTTTATAATTGGAATAGGTTTTGGATTTGTACTTGAACAGAGTGGATTTTCATCAAGCAGAAAACTTGCAGGGGTTTTTTACGGTTATGATACTGTAGTTCTGAAAGTGTTTTTTACTGCAGCTATTACAGCTATGCTTGGTTTGCTTTTCTTCAGTCTTTTCGGTTGGATAGATCTTAACCTTATCTATGTTAACCCAACCTATCTTACATCGGCTATTGTTGGCGGAATGATCATGGGTGCGGGATTTATTATCGGGGGATACTGTCCCGGTACAAGCTTCTGTGGTGCTTCAATTGGTAAAATTGATGCATTTGTCTTCATTGGTGGATTATTTATAGGAATCCTGATTTTCGCACTGGGTTATAAAATCTGGGATGGAATGTATCTTGCCAAGTTTTTAGGTTTTCCAAAGATTAGCCAAACAATTGGACTCTCCGACGGAGTATTTGCTTTTCTGCTTATAATAGTTGCCCTTTCAATGTTCCGGGTGGCAGAATGGGCGGAGAAGAAATTCCCCAGAGAAGAATATTAAACATAAAGATAAAAGACAAAAGTAAAAAGATAAATGTAGAGAATGTTGCTGGTTTCTGTTTACTGGTTTTAATCAGAGAGCAACGGTCAACAAGCAACAAGCAACAAGTAACAAGTAACAAGTAACAAGTAACAAGTAACAAGTAACAAGTAACAAGACAACAAAAACTTAAAACATATATTATGAAACCACTCAGACTTTTGGCACTTTTTATAATTCCGATGGGTCTTATTATTGCCGCAGTACCGCAGAATAAAACAAAACCTTACAAACTTACAGCAGATCAGTTGCTTGGTGAAGCTAATACACGAACCCAGTATATTACACCAGAAACTGTAGCCGATATGATAATTAAAAAGGATCCTTCCTTCCAGCTTATTGATGTAAGAAATAAGGATGATTTTGAAAAATTCAGCCTTCCGGGGGCAATAAATATACCTGTTGCAGACTTGCTTTCAGATAAGTTTACGGATATACTTAATCAGGATGTTAAAATGAACATCTTCTATTCAAATGGTACTATCACAGCCAATGAGGCATGGATGGTGACAAGGCAACTTGGTTATAAAAATAATTTAGTATTGGAAGGCGGATTGAATTATTGGTTTGATGTAATTCTTAATCCCCAGAAACCTGCATCTACAAGTCCTGATGAGGAGTTTGCAAAATATGATTTTCGCTTAAGTGCCGGGAAAGCCCTTGGTGGTGGTATGGCAGTACAATCAAATCAAAACCAGAGTACTGAATCAGCAAAACCAGCATTGCAATCTGCTCCGAAAAAGAAGAAGGCCGCCGGGGGTTGCTAGTAATTGCATCGAGCTGCATTACTTTACCAATTCAAATTTGAATGTTTATGATAAAAATTCATATTAGATTTCTATATTTGAGATCTAATAAATCAGAATTATTATGAAAAACAGAATTTTAACATTAATGTTCTTCTCATTACTTTCTGTGATAGTCGTCAGCGGACAAAATTCTAATAAAAATAACCCTATCGGTACCTGGAAGTTTGATGCCCCTTATGCACCCGAAGGATATTCTTCCGGGAAAATAGTAGTTGGATTAAATAACCAAAAACCTACTACGACAATGTCTTTTACCGGGAGTGATTCCATACTTGTAGGTGAAAACGTTAAAACCGTCAATGATAGTGTTTTATTTACTGTTTACCTTGAAGGACAGGATATTAAAGTGTTACTGAAAGTTGAAAATGATACAAACATGTCAGGTAAGGCAGTCTATTCTGAAGGAGAAGTTCCTCTAACACTTTCTAAGATTTTATCATCAGAGGCAGCAGTAAAGAAATAGTTTGATCTGTAAGTTTCAGATCCCTGCTGTGTTCCTGTGATATCGTACCTGATATCCGGTCGCATCTATACATGAATGCCTTCAAAAATAGCAGGAGCACTATGAATAAAGAATTACAGATCATTATTATGGTGAAAATTCAGGACTTATAGATCATCCTTTTCTAAAGATTGCGGACAAATCTCTTGGGCGATTATCCTATGTACATTCAGGAGCCAGACATTCAGAACATTTTTTTCATCTTATACCCTGATGTTAATTTTACTGATGGTTCAGGCGCTTTATGGATGGCTGGTATTAAGGTTACTTGCAAGTATAAGGCCTGTTACCGGAGGTGGCATAATTCTTATGTTCATATTATCGCAAATTCTCTTCTTTATAAAAATAGTTCTGAAAGCTTGGAGATACGGAAGTGTTACCAGTACGATGGAGCTGACTATAACAACAATTACTTCTTAAACACGGAGTTACAAGGAGTAATCACTGAGTAACACTGCTTAATTATTTATAGTACCATGATTAAGTATAATTTTAAGAATTAACTCCGTAAAACTCCGTGTTACACCATGATTAATGGATTTCAGAATATTTCATATTGCATATTTGTCGCTGCTACAAAATATTTGGTGTAATTAATTTTAAACATTTTCCAGTGCTTATATTTTGTATTTCCTAAAAAGATGTAACTTGATAGATGAAAATTGATTAATAATTCGTCAACATTCATTCAGTTACCTAATCTTCTTAAAAACTTTCAGTTATGGAAAAACTCATTTCATGTTGCGGATTAAATTGTGCCATATGTGAGGCAAGAATTGCAACAATTAAAAACGATGATGAACTCAGAAAAGCAACTGCGGAAAAATGGAAAACATTTTACAATGTGCCTGACATGTCACCGGCTATGATAAATTGCACGGGATGCAGAGAGGAAGGGGTTAAGTTAGGGCATTGGAGTATGTGCCAGATCAGAATATGTGCAACAGGTAAGGGTTTTAAAACCTGCGGAGAATGCAAGGAGATGGATACCTGTAATTTGGTTTCAGCAGTTCATAAGAGTGTACCCGAAGCTATTACAAATCTGAGGAATCTGAATTAACTTGAGATAAAAAGTCCTCATTAAAATTTACTGGCTTAAAGATTAATATGAAACGTGTAAATTCAATCGGAGGTATCTTCTTTAAATGTAAAGATCCTGACAGGATGAAAGATTGGTATACAAAACATCTTGGATTGCAGACCGATGACTATAGTGCCACTTTTGAATGGAGACAAGAAGCTGACGAGTCTAAAAAAGGTTTTACAGTCTGGAGCCTGTTTAATGACGAAACAAATTATTTTGCACCTTCACAAAAAGATTTTATGATAAACTACAGGGTTGAAAATCTTGAAAATCTTGTAGAAGAATTGAGAAAGGAAGGAGTTACAATTGTTGATACTATCGAAACTTTTAGCTATGGCAAGTTTATACATCTACTTGATCCGGAGGGAAATATAATCGAATTATGGGAACCGGATGATATTGATTATGAAAAACTTGTCAATGGTTCGGTAAAAAAGAGTTCATATTAACTTATTAAAAATAATTTATGAGGCAGATTCTGTTTTTCCTGGCATTCATAGTTTGTAATTGCGGTATTTCTCAGAAATCAGAAGATGGAATGATTTTAATACCAGCAGGTGAATTTATCATGGGAAAGAATACGACAACCCCTTCCGACTGGCAACCCGAACATAATGTTGTGATTAATTCATTTTATATGGATAAACAGGAGGTTACCAATCAACAATATTATGCTTTCTGTATTGCAACCAATAATCCTTTGCCACAATTCTGGGGTTTAAAAGAATTCAGAAGTGGACCGGATTTTCCTGATTATCCTGTTGTCGGTATAAGTTATTTTGATGCTGAAAAGTTTGCCGTGTGGTCAGGTAAACGTCTTCCGACAGAAGCTGAGTGGGAATTTGCAGCCAGGGGAGGAATGACTGGCAAAAGCTTTCCTTTTGGAGATCAGATTGACTCAACGAAAGTTAACTATGGGAAAATACATAAAGGAATCCTTAAAGTAGGATCCTTCCCACCAAATAGTTTCGGATTGTTTGATATAACTGGAAATGTATGGGAATGGACTTCTGATTTTTATGGCAGTGATTACTATGCCCATTCACCTGCTGAAAATCCTAAAGGACCGGAAACTGGAAGGTTTAAAGTAATACGAGGCGGAAGCTGGCACTCCGGACCAATGTGCGTGCAGACATATTACAGGAATGGTTTATCTCCGAGTTGGGTCGATTTTGCAGTTGGCTTCCGATGTGTGAAAGATATTAAATGATTTTTTTATTTATTTGGACTTAATACTAAGAGTATGTCAGAAAAGGAAAATATTTTACTCACTGATGAGCGGATCTATCCCACGGATGAATACATCTTTTCAATTATACGGGATAAGAAGATCTTATGGCAGAGCATAATGAATTATATGATAGATAACTATAAAGATTCCTCAGGAGAATGGAATTTTTATAATGATGGCAAAAGATGGCTTTTTAAGATGGTCAATAGAAAGAAAACTGTTTTCTGGATTGGCATTCTGAATGATACTTTCAGAGTTACTTTCTGGTTTAGTGATAAGGCTGAATCTCTGATAAACGAATGCAGTCTTTCCGAGAATATCAAAGATGAATTCAGGACATCAAAGAAGTATGGCGCAATTAGAGCAGTTACAATTAAAATAAATGACAATATGGATGTTGATAATGTACTGAGATTGATCGCTATAAAGAATAAATTAAAATAGAAATTCTGAGAAAAAGATATGGAAAGTAATTTTTATCAATTCACCGCCCGATCACTTCAGGGCAAAGATATTAGTATGGATATATATAAAGGGAAAGTTCTGCTAGCGGTAAACACAGCAAGTAATTGCGGACTTACACCACAATATGAAGGACTTGAAAACCTCTTCAGGAAGTATAAGGATGGAGGATTGGTCATTCTCGGATTCCCGTGTAACCAGTTTGGAAATCAGGAACCGGGATCGGATAAGGAAATATCTGAAGGATGCCTGATTAACTATGGAGTCTCATTCCCTATGTTCTCCAAAATTGAAGTTAATGGTAATAATGCTCATCCAATCTATAAATATCTGAAGACCAAGCTTCCCGGCACATTAGGCAAAAATATCAAATGGAACTTTACAAAATTCCTGATAGATTCTGACGGAAATCCTGTTAAAAGATTTTCACCTACCACTATACCTGAAAAACTGATTAAGGATATTGAGAAGCTTTTAAAAAGCTGATTATCAAACCACAAAAGAAACCTTGAAATGGCCGGAGTTTCAAAGGTCCTGAAGTCCTGCAATCTTCAGGCGTCTCACTAAAATCAGCCAAAGGGCTGATTTCTTATCGGTCGTTCCTCTTTTGCCTTTCTACTACGTATAAATACTCCATATAAATAGGTTTTACGCTTATTTCCCCCTCTTTATTTACGAGTTATCTTTGTGTTAATCTTTTAGCAATTGATATTCATAAAGGCTGATGGGGAAACTGTACGATTTATTATTAGAAGATGTCAGGTTCGAAGAAGGACTGAATGCCTGTATGAATTGCGGTGTCTGTACTGCTATCTGTCCTGCAGCAGAGTTTTATAATTACGATCCCAGAAAAATAGTTGATTCAGTCCAGACAAAGAATGATGATAAGATAACTGAACTTTTAAAGTCGGAAACAATCTGGTATTGTGGCGAATGTATGTCCTGTAAAACACGATGTCCTCGTGGAAATGCCCCTGGATTGATAATAATGGCATTGCGATCGCTTTCACAGGATCTCGGTTATTTTACAGAATCTGAAAAAGGAAGACAACAGCTTGCGTTGAAAAGGACAGTCGGCCATTGGTTGCTTACATATGGTTATTGTCTTTATCTTGAAGGAGTAGGTACATCAATGCACCCCGAACAGGGACCAGTCTGGGATTGGATTCAGGATAACTGGACCGCGTTATTTAAAAAAATGGGAGCTAATTATAAGGGTGATGGTCCGGGCATCCTTAGGAGAATACCTGAAGATGCGATGGATGAGATCCGGGAGATTTTTAAGGTTACCGGCGGAATGAAAAGATTTGAAAATATTGAAGAATTTTCAAAGAAAAAAGCTAAAGAATTAAATATGCAACTGGATGAAGGTATTGAAAATGAATACTTCCAACATATTTATAAAACTAATAATGGTTGCCACACAAGATAATATTTTCAACAGATGATACTAGAAGGGAAAAAGGCTATTTGGAATGATTATCAGAAGGAAATTGCTGACGATAAATATTATTATGTAAGAAGCTGCGTAAGACAAAATTTCTTTCCAGGATCAGAAACAGCCTTTCTTAAAATCATGCGTGAAGAGCTTAAAAAGGAAGTATATGAACATCCTTGTCATACATCGTGCACAGGAATTGGTTATCACAGTGATATAGTACCGGTTGAAACAACGATGACAGTTGTTGCACGTCAGTTTGCGATTATGACTGAAGCTGGTTATGAAAATCTCGTACCATCGTGCATCACCTCGTTCGGATTATACACCGAAATTCTGGATACATGGCATCACTTTCCCGAAGTCGAGAAAAAAATCAGGCTACAACTGAAAAAAGCCACCGGAAGGGAATTTAAAAAACCCAAAAACCTTGCTCATGCAAGTGACGTTATCTATAAATTCAGAAAAGAGATTGCTGCAAAAGCAAAATATAAGCTTATAAATAAAAAAACCGGTGAACCACTGAAAGTTGTCGATCATATTGGTTGCCATTACGCTAAGATGTTCCCTTCTAAAGGCGTTGGGGGAGCAGAATATCCGTATGTTCTTGCAGGTATGATTGAAGAATGGGGAGGCAAGATAATTGATTATCCTGAAAGGAGGCACTGTTGCGGATTTGGTTTCAGGCAATATCTGGTACAGGCAAACAGAGGTTTCTCAATTGCCTGCTCAAAAGAAAAATTTGAATCAATGGAGCCATTTAAACCCGACATGATTATTACTAATTGTCCTGGTTGCCCAATGTTTCTTGACAGATGGCAGTATGTTATAAATGAAATGGAAGGCAAGAGATATGGACAGAATGGAGAAGGAATTCCTGTTTTTACATATGAAGAGGTTGCGGGTCTTGTTCTTGGTTATGATCCATGGGAATTAGGTCTTCAAATGCATCAGACGGATTGTGAACCTGTTCTGGACAAGATAGGAGTTGACTATTCCCCGGAAGATAAATATAACCTTGAAATAATACCTTCATTTTCAGAAAAGCACAACTTAATAAATGTCTGATTGTAAATGAGTAAGCATGTTGTTGTAATAGGTGGAGGAGTGGCAGGACTTGAAGTTGCAGGTCAGTTGTCAAAAGCTGGAATTGAGGTCAGCGTGATAGAAAAGGAAATCAATACAGGAGGACATCTGAATAATTGGTACAGGCTCTTTCCTGATAGAAGGGATAGTTCTGAGGTAAAGGAGTACCTCGACGGGATGACTCATAATCATGGTATTAATCTACTGACTAATACTACGATAGAAGTGTTTAAAAGGAACACAAGTCATTTTTTGATTACTACGAATGGAGGAAAAGAGCTGACTGCCGATGCAATTATTATTGCAACGGGGTTTGATCTCTTTAAAAGCTCGAGGAAAGAGGAGTATGGTTATGGCATTTACGATAATGTTATTACTTCTGTTGATCTGGAGAAAATGTTCCGGAAAGGAAAAATTGCTTTAACCAATCAAACTGTTCCGGAAACAATAGGAATCATACATTGTGTCGGCTCGCGAGATGAAAAAGTAGGTAATTTTTATTGCTCCAAATTGTGTTGTGTGACTGCTGTAAAGCAGGCAATTGAGATAAGGGAATTTCTTCCGGATTCGAAAGTATTCTGCTTCTATATGGATATGAGGATGGGTGGAGCTTTTTATGAAGAGCTTTACCGTGAGGCCCAGGAAAAATGGGGAGTGAACTTTATTCGCGGTAAAGTATCTGAGGCGAGCGAGACAATTGAAAACAAGCTTCTAATAAAAGTTGAAGATACTCTGGCTGGCAGACCACTTAAAATGAAACTCGATATGCTGGTTCTTATGGCAGGAATGGAAATGTCAGAAGACGGGGAAAAAATTGCAGGTATTGTTGGTCTTAAAACCGGCGAAAACAGATTCTTCGCTGCAACTGATAATCTTATTGGTAGCAACAGGAGCAATATTGATGGGGTATTCTATGCCGGGTCGTGTACAGCGCCTATGAATATTCCCGAAACAATATCACATGCACGTGCCGCTGTTGTGGAAGTAATTGATTACCTTAATGATGGTATAAGATAATATGGATAAATTCGGTTTTACTATATCAGCAGGACGTCAGATCGACTATGATTCGAACAACAGGAGATTGGCCGAATACATTTTTGAAAAAGAACCCAGCTTCAGGCTTTGCATTGAATGCGGTGGGTGTTCGGCGACCTGTACAACCGCTAATTTTACAGGATTCAGCCTCAGGGAGCTTCATATACTTATTAAACGAGGTGAAAATGATCAGGTGCGTCAGAATTTAAACAAATGCATGTTGTGTGGTAAGTGTACCCTGGTTTGTCCCCGCGGAGTGAATACCAGAAATATTGTAGTTCTGGCAAAAAATGCCTTTCAAAAATCAGATGAATATGAAATTTGATCCTTTCATTATACCCTTTAATATTGGATTGTACTTCATAATCATCTATGTTGTAGCGAGAAGTGTTATCTGGTTTCATGACTTGTCGAGACCAGACAAACTGAGGCTTCAACGTGGATTTTTCGGAATCCCTTTTGCCCTTAGCTTAAAGGAGATATTCATGGAGAGTCTGATACA
This sequence comes from Bacteroidales bacterium, assembly GCA_003141415.1. Lineage (GTDB taxonomy): Bacteria > Bacteroidota > Bacteroidia > Bacteroidales > VadinHA17 > LD21. The sequence goes on along the minus strand of PLLX01000194.1, from coordinate 14,780 downwards.
CAGGAAGATACTTAAAACAAATCTGCGTCTTGGATATATGCATATGAGTCTGGCTTTCGGCTGGTTTTTACTTATTTTTTTCGGCACTATTGAAGCGGATATCTTTGGAACGAAACACCTTAACGCTCCATATAAAGCAATCTTTTTCAGATTCTTCAATCCAGAGCATGGCAGGATAGGGTTTGAGGCAACTTATGGATTTTTAATGGATCTGATACTTGCATTTATTCTGTCAGGATTATTGCTGGCTGTAATAAAAAGATTCTATTCAAGAGTTGTCGGGATGAAGAAGACTACCCGTCTGAAGATCACCGACAGAATTGCCCTTACCTCACTATGGCTGATCTTCCCCAGTCGTCTGCTGGCTGAAAGTTTCACATGTGGCGCTCACGGTACCGGCAGTTTTCTTACAGGATCACTGGGAGCCTGGCTTGCATCATTTCTCCCGGCCCAGCAGATAGCATATCCTTTCTGGTGGCTCTATTCCATCTCTTTAGGAACTTTTTTCATTCTTCTTCCGATTTCCCGATATATGCACATTCCAACTGAACTGTTCCTGATCTTTATGAGAAATTCGGGAATAAAAACCGGCGATAAAGCAGGTACGTATTCAGAGGTTCAAACATACTCCTGTTCATCGTGTGGAATATGCATTGATGCATGTCAGCTTAATTTTTCGGCAGGGATCACCAATATTCAATCGGCGTACCTTATGAAAGCTATCCGTAATAATGATGACGTTTCTGAAATTGTTGATAACTGTCTGATGTGTGGCAGATGCGATCAGAAATGTCCTGTGGGTATAGAACTTTCTCCCATCAGGATGATCCAGAGAAGGGGAGGTGAAGCTGAAAATGATATCAGGAATATATACAATGGTTATTTCAGAAGCAGGCAGATTAATATTCCTGAAAAAGTGATTAGTTCCTCAAATTACAGTTTTCTTCAGGAAAGCGATCCGCAAAAAGCTGACATATTGTATTTTGCCGGTTGTATGACCCACCTTACACCGGCTATTAAGAACTCAATGATAAAAATTCTTGAAGCCTCAGGAGTGAAATACAATTTTATTGATGAGCAGGGTGGTGTCTGTTGTGGCCGTCCGTTGATGCTTGCAGGACAGGATAAGGAAGCAAGGGAACTGATTAATTATAATTCGCAGATGATTTGGAAATCAGGAGCCCATACACTTGTAACTTCGTGTCCTATCTGTTATAAAGTATTTAAGGAGAGCTACTATCTCGATGTTGAAGTGCTTCATCATACACAATTCATCAAGAAGCTCATAGATGAAGGATCAGTGAAGATGAATTTCTTACGTAAGAAAGTTGTCTATCATTCTCCATGCGATCTTGGGAGAGGATCAGGTGTCTACGATGAACCAACGGAGGTTCTGAATCATGTTTCCCGTCTTGAAAAAAGCGACTTTGAAGATGAAAATTCTCTTTGTTGCGGGGGAAGTCTTGCCAACATGAAAATAAGCTCTCAAAAGAGAAAGAAAATAGCTCTGGATGCTGCTACTGAACTGACCAAAAATAACCCTGATATTCTGGCAACCGCTTGCCCTCTTTGTAAAAAGACTTTCGCTGCTGTTACTGAGACAAGAGTGGCAGATATTTCTGAGATTGTGGCTGAAGCTTTAATTGAAAAACCTATAAAAATCAACAGCGGCAGTCATGCCAATTCAATAAAAGAGCTGGCAAATATTTGATATTCACCTATCACACGTCGAGTATTCAACCTTCCAGGGAGTATTTAAAAATACAAAGTTCTTGTTAGATAAACCCGGGCAGGTAATTGAATCCCCGCGAGCGCATTTTCCCTTGCTTGCTGCGAAGAGCTTCAATTATCAGATTTTATTTGCCATTTCAAACAATTTATATACTGAAATTGTTTTTAATACGTTTTAAAGTCAAGTCTTAAACTAATCAAAATTCTGGAAAATGGGGAGGAATATATTTAGGTTGCTGATATTGATTGGGATCGTTTTATTCTATTCATGCAAGAATTCAGGAGAACAGAAGGAGTCAAAAATGAACATTGTTCAGAGCAAGATCATGCAGCAGGAAGATGGTACTATTTCTTTAATAGTTGATAAAGCTGACTGTTATCAGGACATAGTAAATCCATCAAGCAATACAGCTGAATGGAATGTGGTTGTTTCGAAATCAGGCCGTTTTAATGTATGGTTATCGAGCGCTACCAAAGACACAACTGATCTGAAATATAATAGTTCGGTAATGATTAGCATTCTTGATAACAGGCTGGAAGCTCGTCCGGCTTGTGACAAAATAATACATAACTCAAGTGATGTTACTTATCCCTATTTCAGGGCTGATTCATTTATCGGGTCACTTTATATACAAGATACCGGACTATATAATATTCAGATAATCAGTGAGAAAATTGTTCAAAAGGATATTAGGAAAGGAGAATCTTCAGCTTCGGAGAATTCAAAACTTTTATCAGTCTTTCTTACCCCGATCACCCGTTAGTTTTAATCCATTCCATTGCATTAACAAAGGCTTTTATCCATGGAGTAACATCATCATTTATTCTATCAGCAGGATAAAAACCACATTGCCAGGGAAAGTATGCCCGTTCCAGATGAGGCATCATTACGAGGTGCCGACCATCTTCCGAACATAAACCGGCAACATCATAAACTGACCCGTTTGGATTGGCCGGATAGGAATGTCTGCTAAATTTTAAAGGCACCTGATACTCATTTTCAGGATATGGCAGGCTGAATTGTCCTTCTCCATGAGCAACCCATATTCCAAGCTCCATATTTGTCATGTTTCCAAGCATAACAGAGTTATTTTTTAAAATCTTCACCCCTAAAAAGCCCGATTCAAATTTATGTGACTTATTAAGCAACAGCTTTGGTTTTTCTTTGTGATGTGGATAAAGGAGATCCAATTCAACCATTAGCTGACATCCGTTACATACTCCAAGTGACAGTGTATCAGTTCTTTTATAGAAATTATCAAGTGTAATGCGTGCTTTTTCATTATATCTGAATGCTCCTGCCCATCCTTTGGCTGATCCGAAGACGTCGGAATTTGAAAAGCCTCCGACAAAAACAATCATACTAATCTCTTCAAGGGTTTCTCTACCCGATATGAGGTCCGTCATATGCACATCTTTAACATCGAAGCCTGCCAGATAAAGAGCATAAGCCATCTCCCTGTCACCATTTACTCCTTTTTCTCTTATTATTGCAGCCCTGATTCCTGATTTTGTCCTTCTCTCAGGAGTTATCCCGAGAGATTTAAAGGTTCCGGTAAAATCATTTACTTTTATATTCAGTTCATGGTTTTTATAATTCTGAAATCGTTCAAGTGCCAGCTCTGGTCCGCATTGACGCCTGTCGAGAAGGTATGAGGTATGGAACCATTTATCACGCAGCTTATCAATATCGAATGTTATTGAGTTATTATTGTTTGTTACAAACAGTGTACTTTCGTTAACCGGGTGACCAATGGAGAAATATGAAATCCCGTTTTCAAGTAGAATTTCAGCTACTTCATTCTCATCATTTACCTGAATAATGATCCCGGGGTTTTGACTGAAAAGTATTTTTACCGTATCACTATCATCAAGGGCCGTGAGGTTAACTGTTATTCCTCCGGAAACATTTGAAAAGCACATTTCCAGAAGGGTTGTTAACATTCCACCTGATGAGATATCATGTCCTGAAAGAATCTTTCCTTTGAATATCAAATCCTGAATCGTATTAAATACTTCTTTAAAATATGCAGGATCAGTGACAGTTGGAACATCATCACCAAGTCCGTTCAGAATCTGGGCAAAACTGCTGCCCCCAGGTTTTAAGGCATCGCGGCTCATATCAATATAAAGAAGACTGGAATAAGGATCATTTACTATTACAGGTTCGACTATTTTTCTGATGTTCTCAATTTCAGCTGCGGCAGAGATTATTACTGTGCCAGGTGAATACACCACCTGATCTTTATATTTCTGAGTCATCGACAGACTATCTTTTCCAGTCGGAATGTTTATGCCAAGTGCGATAGCAAAATCGCTTGCTGCTTTTACAGCTGAATAGAGTCTTGTATCCTCACCAGGATTTTTACAGGGCCACATCCAGTTAGCGGATAGAGAGACACTTTTTAATTTGGCAGGGAGAGGAGCCCAGATTATATTTGTAAGTGCCTCGGCAATAGACAGAACTGAACCGGCTGCCGGATCTACTAGTCCTGCAGCAGGAGCATGCCCGATGGAGGTTGCCATACCCTTTTTACCCCTATAGTCAAGTGTTATGGCACCAAGATTATTCAACGGTAGCTGAAGAGGGCCGGCACATTGTTGTTTGGCCAGTCTGCCGGTTACTGACCTGTCAACTTTGTTTGTAAGCCAGTCTTTGCAGGCAACCTCCTCAAGTTGAAGAACCTGTTCAGCATACTCCTCAATATTTTGAATCGAATATTCAAGTTTTTTGTACCTGTTTTCAATAATTACATCATTCATTATGGTTTTAGGAGGGTCCCCGAAAAGTGATGTCAGTGATAAATCAATTGGTTTTTCTTTCGTCACAGGATTTTCCAGCGTAAACTGCATATCGCCTGTTACTTCACCTATGACGTAGATTGGTGCTCTTTCCCTTTCAGCAATTTTCCTTAAAGTATCAACATCAATTCTTTTCATTATCAGTCCCATTCGTTCCTGAGACTCATTGCCGATTATTTCCTTCGCTGACAGAGTGGGATCCCCAACCGGTAATTTACTGATATCAATTTTACCTCCTGTTGCTTCGACAAGTTCCGATAAACAATTGAGATGACCGCCAGCACCATGGTCATGAATTGAAACTATTGGATTATTCGCTGATTCACTAAGTGCTCTTATTGCATTATATATTCTTTTCTGCATCTCGGGATTTGCGCGCTGTACAGCATTTAGTTCAATAGAGCTGTCGAATTTACCTGTATCCACCGATGAAACAGCGCCACCTCCCATTCCTATCCTGTAGTTATCGCCACCCAGTAATACAATAAGGTCCCCTTTCTCAGGAATGTTTTTCTCACTGTCCTTTTTCTTCCCGATTCCTATTCCACCCGCCAGCATTATTACCTTATCATAAGCGAATTTTTTAAAATTTTCAAAATGTTCGAAGGTAAAAACAGAACCGCAAATAAGCGGTTGTCCGAATTTATTCCCAAAATCACTGGCGCCATTTGATGCTTTAATTAAAATATCTTCAGGCGTCTGATAAAGCCATGGTCTTTCCGGTGTGGCTTTTTCCCATGGACGGTTCCCATCCGGACGGGGATAGGATGTCATATAAACTGCTGTCCCGGCAATAGGGAAAGCTCCTTTGCCTCCTGCAATCCGGTCCCTGATCTCACCTCCGGTACCGGTTGAAGCCCCGTTAAATGGTTCTACAGTGGTTGGGAAATTGTGTGTTTCGGCTTTAATTGAAAGAACCGATTCATAGTCTGTTATGTTAAAATAATCAGGCTTATACTGTGTTCCAGGCGCAAATTGTTCAACAACAGGACCCTGCACAAATGCACAATTATCTTTATACGCTGATACAACTCCATTTGGATTGATCCTTGTCGTTGACTTGATCATTTGAAAAAGAGTTTCCTTCTTTTCTTCACCAGAGAGAATAAATGTTCCGTTGAAGATTTTATGACGGCAGTGTTCAGAATTAACCTGTGAAAAGCCAAATACCTCACTATCAGTTAATTTACGCTCTATTGAAGTACTTAATTTATCAAGATAGGCAACTTCTTCAGCATTCAGAGCGAGTCCTTCATTCAGATTATATTGTTTTATATTGTCAATATAAAAAACCGGATCAGGTAGTTTATCAATTGTGAAGATGCTCTTATCTAATCCTTTGTAAAGAGACTGTAACATTGGATCGAAATGCGGTTTATCTGAAGCAGTTAAGTGAAACTCCTCGATTCTCTTTATTCCAACGATCCCCATATTTTGTGTAATCTCTACAGCATTTGTACTCCACGGAGTTATCATCTCTTTTCGTGGACCTACGAAGACACCATTAACCAGGTCCTGAATAAGAAGGTTCGCTTCGCCAAACAGCCAGCAAAGCTTTTCAATGTCTTTTTCATGAAGTTTTTCTGAGGTACCGACTGCAATTAAATTTTTGGAATTGTCTTCAAAAAAGAGAATCATAAAGTTAATTGTATTATATTGATTAGTAATATATTATGCAAAATATGCAATGCAATAAATAACGTGTAAATATAATTCAAGTTTTAAGAATATCCTACGCAGCTTACTCTATGGTTCTCTTATTAACCCACCATCTCCCATTGACGCTTCGGTCAGGGTACTCCTCCTCCACATGGAGGAGAAAGTTAAAATATTATATCAGTCCGCTTCTTTTAAGCAGTGCATCAATTGAAGGTTCTTTGCCTCTGAATCTGACATAAAGATCTTTAGGTTTATCGGTTCCTCCTTTTTCAAGAATGTTTTTCCTGAATGATGCGGCAGTTTCCTTGTTGAATATTCCGGTTTCAGTGAAATAACTGAAAGCGTCTGCATCAAGTACCTCTGCCCATTTATATCCATAATAACCTGCTGCATATCCACCTCCGAATATATGTCCGAAAGAGGCGCTCATATTTAAACCTTCAATTGAGGGAAACAGTTCTGTTTTTGCCATTGCCACAGATTCGAAATCAGAGATATTTATATCAACTGGATTTATTATTGTATGCCATGCCATATCAAGAAAACCGAAGCTTAATTGGCGTAAGCAGGCATATCCTTCATTAAAAGTCGAAGCTTCTTTTATCTTGTTTATAATTTCGACAGGGATTTTTTCGTCAGTAAGATAATGTGTAGCCCAGGTATCAAGCCATTCTTTTTCGAAAGCAAAATTCTCCATGAACTGGGATGGTAGTTCTACGAAATCCCGTGCAACATTTGTGCCAGACAAACCCTCGTAGGTGCATTTAGTCAGCATCCCATGCAAAGAGTGTCCAAATTCATGAAGCAATGTGGTCAACTCATTGAACGAGAGGAGTGAAGGTCTTGTCTCTGATGGTCTTGTAAAATTGGCAACTATTGAGATCAAGGGTCTTACATCATTTCCATTTTCATTCTTTTGATCTCTGTAGCTGGTCATCCAGGCCCCGCCATTCTTTCCAGGACGCGGATGATAATCTATATAGAGAATTGAAAGAAAAGAATTATCGTGGTCATATACTTCGAAAGTCTTAACTTCCGGATGGTAAACAGGAATAGTGTTGTTTCTTATAAACCTGATTCCATATAGCGTAGTTGCAAGACCCAGAACGGCAGTTTCAACTTTTTCGAGGCTGAAATATGGTTTAAGTATTTCATCGTCAATGTCATAAAGTTTTTTCTTTAGTTTTTCAAAATAGAAGGCCCAGTCCCACCTTTCGAGTGCACCTGTATGTCCCTGGCTTTCAGCAAAACTCCTGATATGTTCAAAATCCCGTGACGCAGCCGGCTTTGAGGCCTGGAAAAGCTGTTCCAGAAAATTTTCAACTTTTTCAGGGGTATCGGCCATACGATCACCTAATATCATTTCAGCAAAGGTTTTGAATCCCAGCATTCTGGCAATCTCAAGACGCAGGTTTGCTATTTTCCGGGCGTTTTGTCTATTATCAAATTCATTGCCTCTGAAAGCACGCGAGGAATATGCTTTTAACATTTTTTCGCGAAGATGTCTCCTATCTGAGTATTGCATAAATGGCACATAGCTTGGAAAATGAAGAGTAAATACCCATCCGGTTTTTTTTCTTATTTCAGCTTCCTTCGAAGCCGTTTCAATCAGACTTTCTGGAAGTCCGGCAAGATCCTCTCTATCAGTAATATGCAGTTCAAATAAATTTGTCTCTTCAAGGACATTCTCTTCAAATTTAAGTGAAAGTGTTGCAAGTTCCTCAGATATCGCCCTGAACCGTTTTCTCGCTTCTACTTTTAAGTCTGCACCACCCAGAATGAAATTTCTGAATTTTCTCTCTAATAATATCTTTTGTTCAACAGTGAATTCTGAGGTTCCTTTTGATTCAGAAACAATTTTTATCCTGGCGAAAAGTTTTTCGTTAAGAGTAATATCATTTGAAAAGCGTGTGAGAAGTGGTGATACCTCCTGTGCAACTTTCTGAAGAGGTTTATTAGTGTCAGCACTGTTGAGGTTGAAGAGGAGCGAAGTAATTTTGCCAAGAGTTTCGCCTGCTCTGTCAAGTGATGCAATTGTGTTTTCAAAATCCGGCAATTCATTATTATCTGTAATTATTTTTATTTCATTTGCAGCAGATTTAATAGCCTCCTCAACTGCAGGTTTGAAATGAATTGTCTCGATAAGATGAAACGGAGGAGTCCCGAAAGGAGTATTCCATTCCTGAAGAAGCGGATTGGTCATTAATATTTATAGTTTAAAGTGCCTGGAATGCTTTGAATGCCTAGAGTGCCTATCTACTTATTTCTATTCACATCTATTTATTTCTATTTATTTTTACTTATTTCTACTTATCTCCTTTATCATTTTCAGCACCTGCAAATTTTGAAGGGTAAGGTGTATTCCCTTTTGCTGCAAACCATAGTATCCTGTTCAGCAGATCATCATCACCTGCATCAACTCTGTCGAACTCAGGGAGCATGCTTTTTTCTGCAAAGTAACGAGCGTTCCCTTTTAATGAAATGATTTGTGGATTCATCTCATCTAGCGGAATATTATTTGGAAGAGACTGATAAGGAGTTCTATCCCGAATAGTTCCAAAACAATCAGCCATTGGGTTTGCTATTGCATCCTGGATATTCATAGGGGGTAAACCCAACATCTGCTCAATAGTACGAACCATACAGGGTTGAGTATAATAAGTATGGATTGTCCTTTTTAATCGGGAATAAGGACTTATTACCATCGCAACTGTCCGATAAGCAGAAACATGATCCCACCCACTCTGTGAGTCATCCTCAACGACAAATATGACTGTGTTTTCCCAGAACCGGCTTTTTGAAAATGCCTCAACAATTCGACCGAGTGCATAATCATTATCTGCAATCATAGCCCTTGGCGTTGGAGATCCGGGTCTTATGCCTGCAGTATGATCATTTGGCAAGGCGACTATCATCAGCTCCGGAAGCTGATCACCTGGCATCGCATTAAAGTCGTGCAATTCTTTGATTAATGCATCAGCCCGCATTGCATCAGAAAATTCGTGGTTACCATATGAAGGATATGTCTGACTCAGTATTTTTTTTACAGGTTCAATTGTGGTGACGTTTGTGAACTCAACTTTTTCCCCGCTTTTATATTTTTTATAAATGTCTGTCCATTTAAGTTTATTGTCTAGTTTTGGAACTGACGCTTCACCATATATACGGACTGACTTACCATGACTGGTTGCATTATCCCACAGGAATCCGGTAGGTGCGTAAACAAGCGCATCGGTTTGTACATGGGCATAACTTCTGAACCAGGCTCTCATGTTCTTCTCAATATAATCAGTAACAATTGAAGCATCTGTCCACTGATGTCCTTCGGCAGAACTTTTCCCTGAAACATAAAAATTATCGAGAAGCATAAATTCTTCAGATAACTTGTGTGTATTTGGGGTAATTTCAGCTCCATATGTACACAAACCTGGATCTCCATCACCCTGTTTCATATCTCCAAGAATCTGGTCGTAGGTCCTGTTCTCCTTAATAATATAAACCACATGTTTAAACACGGAGGGTTCCCCAATTCTTTCCGGTACAGGTTTTGGCTGAACAGATTCCCTTGGTTTTTCCCTTGCAGTCATTGCTCTCGAGAGGTTATTAACTGCAATAGCTGTATCGGTATAGGCATTAAGATCTTGTTTACCAGGAATTGGGATCACTGATATTGAAGCCTGCATATTATGTGAATTATAAATCAGATTGCTGGTACCAGTATGATGAATTCCCCAACGGGCACCTTCAGCTTCCAGGTTTGAAACATAAAGAATGCCTTTATTTGATATAGTTACAGATGATGGGTAAGCTCCGGTAGGTATAAATCCGATCACTTTGCTTTCAGGGTTCAATGCTTTTGCATTTGCATTTTTCCCAAGTTCAATTACGGCAAGTGCATTATCCATTCCATTTGCAACATAAAGATATTTACCGTCGGGTGAGAGACAAAGCCCATCGGGTGAATCACCGAAAAACGGGTTTATTTCAGGCTGAAGTCTGACACTTATTGTTTCAGTTATTTCATCTTTCTCAGTATTTATGACAGTGACATTATCGCTGTTAGAATTTGTGACATATACAAATTTACCGGTTTTATCACTTATTATTTCATTTGGATGAAGTCCGACCACCACCTCTTTGATAATTTCCCCATTTGCCGGATCAATTACCGTAATGCTGCCTTCTCTTGTGGCACCTCCTGCTGTTTTGTTATTAACCCTGGCAAGTCCCCAGGGAACTCCTGCAACCTCTTTATCATCAGCTTCCGGAGTTCTTCCAGCCCAGTTTGTGACATACAGTTTCCTGGAAGCCATTGTCAGTCCATAAGGAGCAACACCAGGTCCGGTTACCCATATTGTGTCGCCGGAAATAAGGTCTTGTTTTATAACTTTATTGTTGCCATTAAGCACAACATACAAGTACTCCTTAAATGATTCTTTTGTTATCAGAATTTCATTGGGCAGGGCCATGTCGGCTTCTGGTGCAGCTTTATATTCAAACATATGACCGAATTCTGCCTTAGCACCATTCCAACTGGCTGATACAACAAATGACCGGTCTCTTATACCAATTACACTCCAGAATACTTCAGGGCCCTCTTTGCTCATATGCCATATAATACCTGAATAAGTGTTCATTCCTCCTCTGAGATTCATCTGATCAACATTCCTCAGTATAAATTTCACCTTATTATCTGATGTACTGATAAATACTATACTTTCTCTTTCTTCTACTGCCAGCCATTTTCTGTCAGGAGATAACACAGCATCGAGTGCATGGTTTTCTGTGGACGCATCACCAAAGAATATCTGAGTACCTGCAGGTTGTATAAACCTGTTGAATGGAAGCTGTATCTGGTGCGGGTTTGATGGAAATATATTGATTGAATCCTGTGCCTGATTAAGGACAGATGTTAATGTAAGAATTGCAAGAAAAAGATACTTCATATTTACTATATTTTTAAAAGGCTGCCCGAAATTGGAACAGCCTTTTAATTATTTTTCTTAGAATGGTAAGTCACTTAATTCATCGTTTTCAGGCGGTATATCCTCAAGTGTAGTATGTGACGGAACATTCTGATCCTTTATGGCAGAAGAAATTTTTTCTATCTTCCATGCATCAAGGTTGGTAAAATAATTAATCTTACCGTCGCGTTCCCATTTGTTACCTTTGAGGTTGAACCATATCTTAACATCTTCGTTAAGATACGATTCGTTGATAAGTTCACACTTATCCTGTATCAGCTGGAATTTGACGTAGTCAATAAATACAGCCGCTCCACCAGTTTCTTTTTTCTCGATGACAAACTCCCTTTTTTTAAATTTGTCGCTTACCTGATTTACAGGAGAGATATCGATTATTTTTCCTGTGATTTCAAATGCCATTTCAATTTATTCTTCGTGAATAATTATTTTTTCAATTTTGTCACCCTGACGGATCTTATCAATAACATCCAGACCTTCAAACACTTTTCCGAAGCATGTGTGTTGTCTGTCGAGGTGTTTGGTATTTGTACGGCTATGACAGATAAAAAATTGTGACCCGCCTGTGTTTCTCCCGGCGTGGGCCATAGAAAGAACTCCTCTGTCGTGGTATTGATTATCACCTGCCAATTCGCATTTTATTTTATAGCCGGGACCGCCGGTCCCGACTCTGGGATCACTCATGTCCCTCGAAAGCGGGCAACCTCCCTGAATAACAAAATCCGGAATAACCCTGTGAAAAGCGAGCCCGTCATAGAACCCTTTTTTTGCAAGTGTAATAAAGTTCTCCACAGTACCAGGAGCGTCATTTTTATAAAAACTGACCATCATGCTTCCTTTAGGAGTTTGTATTTCTGCCGTAGTCATGTTACTTTACAATTTCGAGAAGCTCAACTTCGAAAATAAGTGTTGAATATGGTTTAATAACCTCGCCTGCTCCGGCTGCTCCATATGCGATTGATGCAGGAAGACAGAGTTTGAATTTTGAGCCAACGGGCATAAGTTGTAAAGCCTCTGTCCAACCAGGAATTACACCTGATACCGGGAAAGTTGCAGGCTCATTTCTTTTAACAGATGAGTCAAATTCAGTGCCGTCGATGAGAGTTCCGACATAGTTGACTTTTACAGTATTCTGAGCAGTTGGTTTTGGACCAGTGCCCATTTTAATTACTTCATACTGCAGCCCGCTTACCGTTGTAGTTACGCCGGCTTTCCCCTTATTCTTAACGAGAAATGCTTCGTTCTGATCGATATAATCTTTATACTTTACTTTATCGACTTCTGCCTTTTTTGTAGCTTTTACAGCTTCACGCTGATTGAAAAATACCATAAGATATGAACGGGCAATGTCATCTGCCATCATTGGTTTGCCTTCTTTCCCATCCATCATTGCTTTTGCAACAATCATAGGATCGAGAATAAGACTGTCTGTCTTCAGGATGTTATAATTTACAATACCGAAAGCATAGGACAATGAATCTTCTTTACTTTTAAGGTTTGAACTTTTAAGAGAACTCTTTCCGCAAGAGCCAAGCATTAAAGCTATTACACCGGTCAATACAATTAATCCCTTGATTTTCATATAATACATTTTTAAATTTAAAATTTCCGCTAAGATAATACTTTAGGGAAAGAAAAAAAGCCATCGAAAAAATAAATTTTAAATTTTCACTGCACTGATCATCTGTCTTTTCCCCGGAGGACCCGGCAGCAAGGTTACATCAAACCCACATGCCTTAAGATTTCTTTTCACTTCCCCTTTAGCAGAATAAGTGACAAAGATGCCATTTTTGTTAGTTACTGCTGAAATTGAAGTAAATATTTCCCTTGTCCACATTCCCGGTTGTTTATCCGGCCCGAATGCATCAAAATATATAAGATCATACCTGCCCGATGGTTGTTCCTTTGTGAAATCAGTCTCAATTTTTTTCAGGTTGAAATTCTTGCAGATATTTACGCTTAAATTCCATCGTGATGAATGAATCTGATGAAAAATTTCCTTGCCATTCTCACCGGCAAATTTATAATGATTCAGGGAACTAATAATTTTAGTATCAAGCGGATGATTTTCGATTGAAGTATAATTGACTTCTCTTGTGCCTGTCATACTTTTGATGGCAGTCAGAAGTGCATTTAGCCCTGTTCCGAAACCAATCTCAAGAATTGACAAAGGGTCAGCATTACAAACATCAAATCCGTTATTGATGAATATGAATGCAGATTCCTGAACGGCGCCATGCACTGAATGATAGTGCTCATCTAATTCAGGGACATAAATAGTATGTGAACCGTCGGCAGTATTTATTATCTGATTCAATCTTTTTATTTAACTGTTATTAAGTTGCTCATTACTGGTTGTCAATTATAAAAGCTTAAATAACGATGACCTTTTATTACTGGCAAAGGTACTTTTATCTTATTACTTTTGTCTTTTGTCTTATCATTTTAAGATAAACAGAATTTTATGATAAAGTCTGAGTTATTTTCGTTAATTTAATGGTATTATATTACTTTTATTCTCTGATTTTCTAAAATATTCGGAATCAATAATTTGTTATATTAATTTTTTATTGTCATTGCCATGAAAACAAAACAATCAAGAAGGGATTTCCTAAGAGTTTCTGCCACAGGTGCTCTTGGAGCATTTGTTATATCGAAGAGTGACTGGAAAACACTGGGAATTCCAGCTTCAAAATCACAAGTTGTCGATCTAAAGACCTTCGGAGTAGGACTCCAGTTATATACCATACGTGATGCTATGGGAAAAGATGTTCCGGGATCATTGAAAATGGTTTCTGATATCGGGTATAAAAATCTGGAAATGGCCAGTTACGGTAATGGGAAATTTTATGGTTATCTGCCCACCGAATTCAAAAAGATGGTAAATGATCTGGGAATGGAGATAATCAGTAGTCATGCAGGGATTAGTCCTAATGGAATTTCCGCCGACGAGGCTAAAAAAATGGCTGAGGACCATGCCAAAGTTGGTGCCAAGTATTGTATGCAGCCCTTTGTTGATGATAAAGACCGCAAATCAATTGAAGGTTATCAGAAAATGGTGGCTGAATGGAACAAGGTCGGCAAGATCATGAAGGAAGCGGGTGTCCAGTTCGGATATCATAATCATAATTTCGAATTTGGACCTTTAGAAGGCAAAGTTCCCTATTTTGATGTCTTTCTTGCAGAAATGGACAAAGAGTATATGACTATGGAACTTGATCTGTTCTGGGCAACTAAAGCCGGGCAAAACCCNNGAACAGGACAGCACAAAGGATGGGAAACCATTTGATGCGATCAAAACCAGTATTACTAACTTAACAACAAAGATTCTGGTATAAGAATCAATTCTGTTAATAAAAATAGCCCGGTAGAATTAAATACCGGGTTTTTTTTAGGTACAGAGCACAGGGGGAGCTAATCATCAAACGATGAATGCCAAACACAAAACACGTGTTACCAGCTCGAATCATACCATGGTCTCACATCTGTGGCAATCATCCCTGCGCTTAAGGCAGCTTCAATACCCAGATCTCCATCTTCAAAGACTTCAATGAACTCGGGGTCAACATTCATTTGGGCTGCGCATTTGAGAAAGGTTTCAGGATG
>PLLX01000004.1 GCA_003141415.1 Bacteroidales bacterium | reverse complement strand
GGCACCAGAATTTAATTTTTTCAGGACTATGTAGCCAACAATTAAAATGACAGTACAAAAAGCAAGTTTGAAAACTGTTAACCCTGTTGAAAGCAGGAAAATAACGATGATTAGTAAAAGAATATAGAGATAAAACAAAGACAATCGCAATCCAAGTATATACGGTTGCTTGTTAACATTTTTGTATATTTTATACGATTTCATCAACCTGCCATTATAAAGGCCGCGATACCCACCAGACAAAAATATACTGCCAGATAAAGTACTATGCTTGTAATAAAACCTCTATAATCCCGTGAATCTCCAAGGACCTTGCCAATGTTAGCTAATGCACCAACAATTAAAACAAGACCCCCAATAATTGGTATTGCTGGTTTAATCCAAACAGTATAAAAATTATTAAGAACATTCGTGACTTGTGCCTGGATCTCAATAGAGAATAACAAAAGCAACGCTAATAAAGAAATTGTTTTCTTCATAGAAATATGTGTTTAGTTAGTAACTTGAGTATTGTATATCTGAAACAGAGAAAATTACCACAGATGAAAAAGTCATTAGGATTAATTATTATGATATTTTTCATGTTGTACTGTTTTTAAGACCAGTACAAAAAAATGACAATATCTTATCTATTTAAGTCAAATTCAGGTCTGAAAAGACTTTGTATTTAGGTAGTTTTATCTAATGTGGGAAAACCGGTGGCCCTGACCAATTCATGCAGGAATAAATTGATCATCCTTTCCCTGAGGTAAGTTCTTGTTGCTTGGCAATGTAGGCTTAGGGTATTCTGTCCGTCCAAAGGTAATCAATGCGTCAGGCTTTTGCAGTATTAAAAAATCTTGTACCCCAGACCACCGCCTGAATTAATTGATTACCAAAAGCCGGTGTTCATACATCAGCACAGTTTTAGAATTAACCCTACCTATAACTCGGCCGCTATAGTACATTCGGGAATCATGACTAACCCAAAGTGATCCAGTGGAACGCACTATGCGGTGGCATATTTCAAGACTAAGCCATCTGGACAACTTCGTCATGATACCATATGCTCATCCATCTACCGGGACTTTTCAAAAACGCATTACAATCCTGACATACGGCTGTCCTGATATCGACCCACTGGGCCATTAAACATAAATTATACCGACAAAAACTGGATATCTGCAATAAATAATTAATTATTTAGTTGTTTAACTAATATATTCGTTATATATTTACTTACAACTAATTCTAGAATCTTTCTCAAGCAAATTATTTATTGATAGTATCTAATATGTCATATAAAACCTTAAAATAGTCAGCGTAATTTAATTGCCTATAAATGCAAAACTAAATAGAATACTCAGAGGACTGTAAGTATTTCGTTTTCGTCAAAATATTGTCAAACTAAAACATTATTTGATGTTAAAAAACTTTTTTAACTCGGCTATTCGGTTCTTAAAACACAATAAATTATTTGTCGGAATCAATTTGATTTGTTTGTCAATAGCATTGGCCGCATCATTCATTATGATGCTATATGTAATAAATGAACTCCGGTGCAACTATTATAATACTAATATTAATAGGATATACAGAGTTCTAAATTACAATGAAGAAATTAAGAAAACTATGGCATTCACACCATATTTCCTTGCAAATTCATTAAAAGCAGAATTTCCACATATCGAAAATTCCATAAAAACATTTAAAATATTTGGATTTAAGCTTAAGATTAAAGATGAATTTATAAATGTTCCGGACGCGATATCAACAGATTCTGAGATATTTGACATATTTACAATTCCTTTAATAAATCGGTCTTCTGACAAAGGCTTACTTGAGAACCAGAATTCCATCGTAATCTCAAGAGACCTTGCTGAAAAGATTTATCCCGGACAAGACCCCGTCGGACATGAAATTGT
Source organism: Bacteroidales bacterium (assembly GCA_003141415.1). Classification (GTDB taxonomy): domain Bacteria; phylum Bacteroidota; class Bacteroidia; order Bacteroidales; family VadinHA17; genus LD21. The sequence continues at coordinate 10,831 of PLLX01000004.1, read as the reverse complement.
AGCCCAGATACATAATATAGACTATATCTTCATCGTTGGTGGGGTATTTGAGAATATCCCTTTCAATTCAACTTTAAAGGCTCAATGTTTTATAAATCACATATGGACACAAGGGTATCTTACCAGAACTTTAGGGTTTGGTAACTATAATAAAGACTGGTCTCTTAATATTTATGAAACTTGGATTCTTCTTTCAAAAGGAAGCAATCCAAAGACTTTCAATAATCTGTTTAATAACTTTGAGAAAAAATATCTTGGAATACATTCCCAATACCATTATTCATTACAGAGTTTACGAAATGTTTATCTTGGATCAGGCAATATTTCACAGAATGGAATAGTAGGTAATAAAAATATTATTAAAATCTTTTCTGCTTTTGCGCTGCTTATTATACTTGTCGCTACTCTGAATTACGTAATTCTTTCTACAACTGTATCCATGGGAAGAAGGATGGAAGTAGGTATCCGAAAGGCATTTGGAGCTACCAAAAGAGAGGTAGTGATTCAATTGTTAAGTGAATCACTACTATTGGCTTTATTTGTTTTGCCTGTTGCTTATATTTTAATGAGGATAGCAATTCCTTTTGCAGAAGATATTTTTCAAACCAGGCTGAAATTAAGTTCTTCAAATATCTATTTGTACTGTTTTGCTTATATTGGACTAACATTAATTATAGGCATTGCGTCAGGTCTATATACTTCGTTTTATTTGTCCGGACTTAATATTATTGATATTTTTAGAAATCTGACATTCTTAGGCAAAAGGAAACAACTGTTTCGATCTTCATTGATAATTGCAGAACTTATAATATTCTGTTCATTCATTTCATCTTCTTTGATTATTCGTGCCCAATACAAATATGAAATAAACAAGGATTTAGGATATTATAACAAAGATATTCTTCTGGTTAATTTTGGGCGTGATTTTTTTGCTAATTCTGCCTATATCAATACCATTAATTCATATCCGGAAGTAATTATAGCAGCAGGTATCTTTGGCAAGCTTCCTGGGGATCCCGGTCTGACAATAATTAGCCATTCTTTTCAGGATAAATCTAAAGAGGTTCGGCTAGCAGGATTTTTTGTCGGATATAATTTTATCAAAACAATGGGAATAACACTGATAGCAGGTCGTGAATACTCTACAGATTTTGGAAGCGACCTTGAACACTCTGTAATTCTTAATGAATCTGCTGTAAAAAAGCTGGAAATCCTTGGTGATCCAATTGGACAGAAAATAGGAGACGAGACAATTATCGGGATAGCAAAAGATTTTAATCTTCGCTCCTTGCATTATGAGATTCCTCCAACTGAAATTATTTTAACAGAGGATCATTATATTGATCAGGTTGCAGTACATTATAAATCAGGGACTCTGAACATTTTATTACCAAAACTAAAAGCAGAGTGGAAGAAGGTTGCCCCCCATAAGCCTTTTGATTTTTCAACAATAGAAGAAGTCATAAAAAGCCAGTATGACTCAGAAAGAAATTTAAGTAATATTATATCAATATTTGCTGTCTTTACATTTCTCATAGCTGCATTTGGATTATTAGGACTTACTTTTTTTGTAAGTCGGTCGAGAACAAAAGAAATAGGTTTAAAAAAAGTATTTGGCAGTTCGGGAAAATCTATTGTTTATTCATTTTTATTGAATAATCTGATCCTTGTAGTAGTTGCAGCATTGATCTCTTTCCCGGTAACTCTTTTGATCATGAAAAATTGGTTAAGTAATTTCCCATTTAAAACGAACATCAGTTCCCTGATTTTTATTATCTCGTTTTTAATATCAGCAACTATTGTGCTTTCAACAACATTTCTCTATGCTTACAAAGCTACTCATATTAATCCTGTTGAAGCATTAAAACATGAATGATTTAAAAAATTGACCAAATACATACTTAACAGGACCACGCCATCTTGACTGCTCCATAATGACACCAAATACTCGTCTACTTATCGGGACTGGTAAAAAACTAGGCACCGCGACGCAGACGGTACCTAATTAAACCGCCGGGCCATTAGCTGGTATACGTGCAAAATTCCTGGACAAAAGACTCAATTCCAAAAAAAATCTTTAAAAAAGATTTGCAGGTTTAAAATATATATTCTATGTTTGTAGAATTAAATTACAAAACGTAGAAACATGCAGCTCTCAAAAACCGAAGAACAGATAATGGAACTCATCTGGAAAAATGAAAAGGTATTTCTTAAAGACCTCATTGACTGTTTCCCTGAACCCAAACCTGCAACAACAACTATTGCTACTCTTCTAAAAAGGATGCAAGATAAGGGATTTGTAGGTTATACCCTGTTTGGAAATTCGAGACAATACTACCCTCTCGTAGAAAAAACTGATTACTTTTCAAAACATGTTAAAGGCATTATTAAAAACTATTTTGGAGACTCTGCCCTGCAGTTTGCTTCTTTTTTTACAACGACAAGCAATCTGACAACCTCAGAATTAGAGGACTTAAAGAAAATCATTGATCTGGAAATTAAAAGAAAAAGGAAATGATAACTTATATTTTCAAAACAATTCTTTGTTCTGCCCTATTGATTTTGATCTACTTTCTTTTTCTTGAGAAAGAGAAAATGCATTTCTTCAATAGGTTTTACCTACTATTTAGTATTGTATTTTCATTTCTGGTTCCATTCATCTCAATAAAAACTAAGGTTGTGGGCTTATCTCTTTCAGAAACAATCAATATAACAAGTACTAATGTTCAAAATGCTGTTTTCCAACCAATACTGCCACTAGCAAATAACAATATTTCTTTTTCAGACATCCTCTTAATAATTTATTTAGCGGTAACAGCCTTTCTTTTCTGCAGGTTTATCATAAATATACTTACCCTCTTAATTAAGATTAGAAAAAGCATTTTGATTCAATATGGGGATGGGGATGCGAAGCTTGTCCTTACAAACAATAATCTTGTTCCACATAGCTTTTTGAAATATATTTTTGTGGATTGCAAGGATTTTGAAAACGGGTCTATTGAGAAAGAAATCTTAGGGCATGAATTAACACATGTAAAACAAAAGCACTCGATAGATATTTTACTTATTGAACTGTTTGTAATCTTTGCATGGATTAATCCTCTATTGTTTATTTATAAAAGAGCCATTCAACTTAACCATGAGTTTCTAGCTGATGAATATGTTGTAAATTCATTTAGAGACACTGATAATTACCAACTTCTTTTACTCAGCAAAGCAACCCAGACAATTAACCCAATATTCTCAAGTCCATTTAATTACCTTATTACTAAAAAAAGAATAATTATGATGAGCAAAAAAGCATCTTTCAGAACTGCAATTGTAAAACAAATTGCGCTAATACCAATGATCGCAGCTATTGTATTCCTCTTTACCACAAAAACTATTGCTCAAGACCACACGAAAGCAGCTGTACAACAAGTAGAATCAACACAGAATGGAGTATCTAAAGAACTTCTCAAAGAATATCAGGACATTTTAAACAAATATAAAAGAACTACCAAAGACGATAAAGCAGGATATTTCCTAAACTTGAGCCAAACAGATAAAGAGAGACTTGAAACAATATTTTTCCAAATGAGTAGAGAACAGCAAGCTAAACAAATGTTTGTCTTTATTCCAAGAAATTCAATGGTTTTACCTAAGATAGTCCCAACCAAAGAACAGTTAGAATCTTTTAAAGATCCCAAAATGTACGGAGTATGGATAAATGGAGAGAAAGTAAATAATGAAGTTCTCAGTAGTTACAAGAACACTGACTTTGCACATGTAATGGAAAGTAAGCTAATGAAGAATGCAACGAACTATGGAAAGTACGTTTATCAAGTTGATCTTATGACAAATGATGGATACTTAGACTATTATAACAAGACAACTTCAGAAACGGGATATGTTCTAATTGCTCCAGGAATGGTGACCAAATGACATTACCTTGACTAAAAAGTACACCAGCTAACTCGGACGGTTTAATAAATTGGCTTCCGCAGCCCGGACTACTCCGTTATTGGCCCAAAAATCTATGCGAGTAACCATCAACCCACTCATAAAATTTTGTTGCACCCGGACTGTTACTGCTACCGAGACAAAGTCAATANNTTTGCTCGCCATCTGGACTATTTCATCATGACCCAAAGCTCACATCCGTTACCCGGACTTGGTGCCGTCAAGACAATTTATCGTGACCCAAAACTTCTCGTCCACTTACCGGGACTGGCAAAAAACACGGCACAATATAAAAGTTAGTCTACACTGTAACCACTCCTTTCGATAACGCGACCGCTTCTTTGGCACAAAATTTGTTCATCAAGTAAGAACGAATCATAGACAAACAAGCTCCCAAGACTAAAATCTCTTACCAGATGTATTTTTTAAAAAAGAAGATAGACCATCCCATGACAAAGTCCTTTAATTCCAAATTAACATGAAAATTGCATTTGCCTTAATTTTAGTGGTAACATTAAAGGGGGTATTCTCCATCCAGGCACAAGCTGAAATTCAAAGCTCAACTGTGGCTAAAGATAAAAAAACCATTGAAAGACCCTTTGAAAAGGTGTATTTGCATCTTGACAGGCCTTTCTACTCTGCTAACGATGATATCTGGATTAAAGCTTATCTGGTCGATGCCATGACCAACAAGTTATCTGATAACAGCAACAACCTAAACATAGAACTTATTTCACCCGAATCAAGAATAATTAAACGGTTTATATTAAGGATTGATAAGGGAACAGGTGCCGGGGATATTCATCTTGGAGATTCTATAGCATCCGGGACGTATCAAATCCGGGCTTACACCAGATGGATGCGTAACTTTGGTGAGGTTTTCTTTTTCAAAAAGGAAATAACCATTGAAAATCCAAAGGAGATAAAAGCTCTAAATCAACAGATACAGGAAGAAAGTTATGAAAAGGTTGATGTACAATTTTTTCCAGAAGGAGGGCCGCTAATTGAAAATGTCTATACTCTGCTAGGTTTCAAAGCAATTAATTCATCAGGCTATGGTTGCAATGTAACGGGTAAGGTGTTTTCTTCTCTTGGCGATACGATAACAAGCTTCTCAAGTACACATCTCGGTATGGGTAGTTTTTTCTTTCTTCCCAAAAAAGGCTTAAAATATTTTGCAAAAGGATATGCAGGGAATGGAATTCCTTTCAGAGTTGAACTTCCCGATGAGTTAGAAACAGGGTATTCTTTAAAAGTATCTGATATAAATGAGGATTATTTTGGTATAACAATCCGCACGAATCAGGAAACACTCGCCAGTTCTACAAATCACAAATTGAGAATTGTCGGCACATCCCATAATTCATTGTGTGTAATAGCTAATGTAAACTTAATGGATGTAAATTGTACGGTCAATTTACCTAAAAAAGAATTTCCTGAAGGAGTAGCACTGATAACGTTAATGGACAGTATTGGAAAAATATATTGCGAGAGGATGTATTATGTTCACTCTCCAGAGAATTACCACATAATCATTGTTCCTGATAACGAAGTTTATGCCCCAAGGCAGAAAATATCCCTCCAAATCTCAGTAAAAGACACTTTCGACAAACCTGTTTCTGCAAACCTATCAGTTTCAGTTGTCGATGGCAACCAGATGAAAGGATTTGAAAGGAAATCTGATATAAACTCATATTTATTTCTTGAATCCGAGATCAGGGGCTATATAGAGCAACCCTATTATTATTTTGATACAAACGTTCCGGATCATTATAAAGCACTTGACAACCTGTTGCTTACTCAGGGGTGGCGTAACTTTGTCTGGAATTATCTTCCCGATACAGCAATAAAACTAGAGTATCAACCAGAAACAGGAATTACTGTGTCCGGTAAGCTCAGGCGGATATGGGTAGATAAACCTATTGACAATGCAAAGATATCAATGGGCCTGTTTGAGGATAATCAGTCTTCATTTAAATATACTCAAACGGATAGTACAGGTAAATACTATTTTGAAGGATTGAATTTCACCGGACAAAAAGACATTGTAGTAAGTGCTGCAGATAAAAAAGGTATTGGAGAGGGCTTAATTTCGATCGACTCAATTTTTGGGGATACTGCTCCGGTCATGTATAAATTGATGCATAAGATTGAAACTAAAGTTAATGAGATTAATAATTTAAATGAGATTTCCCGTAATACGGATATTTCAGACTACAAAGAGGAAGCTGTTAAAAAATACAACATCCTTAAAAAGTACCATATTACTGATACAATTGGACTGAATGAGGTTGTGGTTAGTGCAAGAAGACCTATAAAAGAAAATGACGACGGACATTTACGTATGTATGGTGAACCTGATTATTCCTATACAATTACAGATAAGATGTCGGGTTCTTCAGATGTTTTTCACACTCTTGCGGGTCGGGTAGCAGGACTATATATTACTGGAGATCATAATCAAGGTTATAAATTTATGTTCCGGGGGATGGTAGGACAGCCCTTATTTTTACTCGATGATAGAGAGGTAAGTTATGAAACAATAGAGACTATACCTGTTTCTGCTATTGATAAAATTGAAGTAATAAAAGAATCCGGAAAATTAGCTTTATATGGTATGAGGGGAAGTTTCGGGGTGATCAGTGTTTTAACAAAACGGGGAAATAATGGGCCAATACCTCCTGTTTTGTATTCTATATACCATCACATTTATGGATATTACCAGTCACGTACCTTTTATTCCCCAAAATATAACATTCCCAAACCAGAAAATGAAAAGCCTGATCTGAGAACTACCATTTATTGGGAGCCTAATGTTGTAACGGATTCTGAGGGTAATGCAACCGTTTCGTTTTTTAATGCTGATAACAGAGCCATTATTAAAGTGGATGTTGAAGGTATTTCTGAACAAGGATTTCCATTAGTAGGAAAGTCAAGTTTTGAGGTAAAATAAGATCTTTTTTTGAGGAATGCCTAATCTATTTTATAAAGTTCTAAAAGCCAACCACTAACTCGGACGGTGCTTTAATTAATTGCCTCCCGCAACCAGGACTACTTTATCTTCGCTTTCAAAAGTCTATGAGAAGAATTTAACCTACTTATTAAATCTTGTGCCACCCGGACTGATCCTGCTGCCTAGACAAGTCTATTGGGCTGTTGGCCGATGCGCTAGCTTTTATGTTCCATAGGGATTCCAACATTGTAGAGAAAACTCTGAAATCAATCTATTTATCATATAGCTTTAATTAAATAGTTTATTTACATTTGGTATATGCTTAGACAATCAGAAAATAGAATAGAACATTTCGGGACTACAATTATTTTTATTCTCTGTGTTTTCTTTCTTGCTTCGTTTCATCAAAATTCAAATAAACCAGATTTTTCAGGAGCATTTAGACATCAAATGGCGACCCAGAATTCAGTTGCTATTCCGTCAAAAGATATTTCACAACTTTCTTCTCTTCAAGGCTTTATGTCAAAGTTTGATGAAACGAATTTTATACATTTCACTGAACAACTCAAATTATTAGCGGACAATAGATTAATTAAACAAAGAATAGGTTCCCTTCAAAAAGTTGCATTACTGATAAAACCTGTCTATCAGGAGTTTTCTTATCATCAACAATCGTTATCATCAGAGGATATTCCGATCTTAAGTTAAACAAGCATTTTTAAATTCTCTCATTTTTGGCCTTTTAAAAACGAAGGCTTAGTGTTTAACTTAAAATCAACCACAATGTTTAAAAATTATATCAAATCTTCAGTACGGTTTTTAATGCGAAACAAGGTCTTTGCTAGTATAAATGCATTAGGACTTTCTATTGCGTTAGCCGCTTCATTCATAATTTTGCTTTTCGTAATTAATGAACGTAGTTACGACCATTTCCATAAAAACAGAGAACAGATTTTCAGGGTGCTTAATTATTACGTTGATTATGATAAAACCACAGCGGAGACACCCTATGTATTAGCTACGACACTAAAAGAGGAATTTCCTCAAGTAGAGAAAGCGATTAGAACAAGGAACTTGAGAGGATTTAAAATAAAACTTAAAGATGAATATATCAATGTTCCACAAGCTTTAGGTACTGATTCAGAAGTCTTTGATATTTTCACCATCTCCATGATTGGAAGTACTTTGAATAAAGGCCTTCTTGATGATGAAAACGCTATTGTTATCTCAAGAGACTTGGCTGAAAAGATTTTCACTGATCAGGACCCTATTGGAAAAGAAATCGTTGGTTTGATAAATAACGAGGATCATATTTTTATAGTCAAGGGGGTTTATGAAAACATACCTGAAAATTCCATCTTCAGAGCGACTTGCATGGTCAACAGTAAATGGTCGATTGACCCGATCAACAAAGTGTACGGTATCGCTAATGCTGATAAAAAATGGGATATAAATTACTGGATTACATGGGTTTTGCTTTCAAAAGATAGTAATATAGCTTTGTTTGAGAAGCAATTTAGGACCTTTGAGAAAAAACACTTTAGCGAAAAGGCTAATAATCATTATTCTCTTCAAAATTTATCAAATGTTTATCTTGGATCTGATAAAATTGAGAATTCTAAGATCGCAGGGAACCTAAAAACTGTTAAATTGTTTTCATCTATTGCATTTCTGATTGTACTTGTTGCTACCATAAATTATATCATTCTCTCAACTGCAGTAGCAACGAGTAGAACAAAGGAAATAGGCATAAGAAAAACAGCAGGGGCCGATAATAAAAGCATAAGAAATCAATTGTTAAGCGAATCTATCCTTCTTGCATTGCTAGTGTTACCGATCGCTCTAGTAATGATGTGGGTTACCTTGCCTTACGCAGGGAAGTTGTTTCAAACCAATCTTCATATTATCAGTTCCAATTTTATCATTTATGCCATTGTTTATGTGAGTGTGACAATAATTATTGGTGTTGCATCTGGAATCTATACATCTTCATATTTATCAAGATTAAAGGTCATATCTATCCTCAATAATACAATGTATTTAGGGAAAAGAAAACAATTTTTACGTTCCTTTCTTATTATTATTCAATTAGTCATATTTTGTTCATTTGTGTCGAGCACCCTCATTATTCGCTCGCAATATAAATATGCTTTGAGTAAAGACCCTGGTCATTTTACAAAGAACATTCTGCTGATAGATCTTGGCCGTGATTTTAATGGTTATTCGGCTTATATAAACAGTATTAAATCGAACCCTAATGTTATTATGGCCGCTGGAACAGTATCTGGTCTTCCTATGTCGAATTCAGGGTATGAAATCTTTTCACATTTTCAAGATAAGGAGCGAAAAATTCAGGGAGAAGGCATAGCAGTTGGGTACAATTTCCTAAAAACGATGGGTATTCCTGTGGTGGAAGGCCGTGATTTCTCTGAGGAGTATGGTAGCGATTTAACAAAATCGGCAATTCTGAACGAATCAGCAGTAAAACAGTTGGGAATTACTGATCCAATCGGAAAAGTAATCAAAAACCAAACAATCATCGGTGTTGTGAAAGACTTTAATCTTCATTCTATTCATTCCATTATTCCACCACTAATTATAACTCTGACTGATCGTTACATTATGCAAATTGCTATATATTATAACCCAGGCACTTTAAATAGTCTTCTTCCAATGTTGAAAGAGGAATGGAAAAAGGTTGCTCCTGACAGACCATTTAGTTACACAACAATAGAAGAAGTTATTAAAGATGTCTACTCTTCAGAAAGAAACTTAACCACAATAATTTCCATATTTGCGTTCTTTACTTTTCTTATCGCTGTAATTGGGTTATTTGGTCTAACTCTATTTGTTGCAAGATCTAAAACCAAAGAAATTGGGATTAAAAAGATATTAGGAAGCACTGAAAAATCAATAATTTATTCTTTTCTTTTGGAGAACTTTATTCTCGTGTCATTAGCATCACTAATTTCAATTCCAATAACATATTATTTGATGACCAAGTGGCTTAATAACTTTGCATATAAAATATCTATTAGCTGGTGGGTATTTTCAATTGCTTTTACAATTGCAGCAATAATGGTTCTATTAACGGTATTCATCAATGCTTATAAAGCATCACATATCAATCCAGTAAAAGCGTTAATGTATGAGTGATTTAGCCTTTTTATTAGATATCCGGCAGTAGCTTTTACTTTAACCTTTTAAGATCTAGTCCATCAAAAAAACTGAACTGATCTTATATTGTAAACCACATTGGAAAAACTAGTAGCCTTGACTACATTTGGCCGGACCATATTGATGGCCATAAACAAGAGTTAAGTGCTTGTTGTTTAGTTATGTATATTAATTATAATCTGACCAGCCAAATGTGGTCAATACGCCCGGCTTTTACAATGCGCTGGCTTTTGGACTTTAGAAGTGCTAACAGGAAACAAGGTAGTTTATCAAGTAAGAAAAAAATCTTAAATCTCAAATTAAAGGGGTTTTTCGATTTTAGATTATATCTTTTACATCTCCCATTATAAGGTTAAAATTGTCGTTCAGATCCTTTTCTGTGATATGGTGCTTCACCTTTAGTTCCAATCGTTTAAAAGGAAACAGGTCAAAATTATAGAGCTTGTCCTTCCCATCAGCAAAAACAAAGAATTGTCCTTGCTTTAGCCTGGTAAAATCCTGATTCTTATACTTGGATGTTTCCCTTGTTCCCTCTGATGTTCTGGTATCACCTCCAATAACGGAATTAGTAAAGGATCTGGAAACGGTCCTCTTTTCAATTTCCTCGCTTATGTTCTTGTAATATCTAACACTATCCGGGTCATTAGCCTTTCCTATCATTTGATATGAAAGGTTTGCGAGTAAGGAACTGGTGATCACGTCTCCAAAATTTTCTTTAGCCAATGCCCGGTCCTGTGTTGAAAATACGGTGGCTATATT
>PLLX01000045.1 GCA_003141415.1 Bacteroidales bacterium | reverse complement strand
TTGATGACTTTGAGAAATTCAATGGACCCGTGCTATTCACTACAAACTGTTTAGTACCCCCGCGTAAAGCAACAACTTATAATGAGAGGATTTTCACCACTGGAGCAACCGGAATGCCCGAATGGAAACATTTGACCAAAAAACTGACAAATGGACAGAAGGATTTCTCAGAAATTATAGAGTTAGCAAAAAAATGTCCTGCACCTGTTGAAATTGAAACCGGCGAGATAACTATTGGATTCGCGCACAATCAGGTTTTGCAACTTGCCGACAAAATTCTGGATGCGGTAAACTCAGGGGCTATTAAGAAATTAGTTGTAATGTCAGGTTGTGATGCAAGACAAAAAACGCGTGAATATTACACTGAATTTGCTAAAAACTTGCCAAAAGATACTGTTATTCTTACATCCGGCTGTGCAAAATATCGCTATAACAAACTTAATTTGGGCGACATCAATGGTATACCAAGGGTATTAGATGCAGGACAATGTAATGATTCATACTCCTGGGCAATTGTTGCTATGAAGTTGAAAGAAGTTCTGAAATTAAAGGATATAAATGAGCTACCTATAGTTTTTAATATTGCCTGGTATGAACAGAAGGCAATTATCGTGCATTTAGCATTATTATATCTTGGCATTAAGAATACTCACATCGGACCGACTCTCCCGGGTTTCTTCACTCCAAATGTGTTGGCAGTTGCCAAAGAAAAATTTGGAATTCAAACCATTACAACCGTTGAAGAAGATATGAAAATATTTGGAATAAATTAAATTCTTAAATTATGCCAGATGATATTATAATTTGTAATTGTAATGAAATTTACAAAAGTACTATTGTGAAAGCAATCAGAGAGAAAGGTCTTTCCACGGTTGAACAAGTTCAGGAAGAAACAACAGCGGGTACCGTTTGTGGTAGTTGTATTGAGGACATTGAAAGTATTTTAAAAGAAATAATCACAATTTAGTCCTTCAGTCAAAAGGAATCTGATTAAGTACAAGGAAAAAGGCCGGAATTAACCGGCCTTTTTTAAATCTGTAATTCTAATTTACTTGATTTTTTTTATTTTAAGCCAGACTATAAAGCCTGAAATCAGAATAAAAAGCACAAAGAGACCAGTTAATGGAACTATCAGTACATAAAAATCACCAATTATTGACTGGTATATTCGTCCAGTATGAATTTCCAAGGCCACATTCCATAGCGACATAGGTGTATCCCTGATGTTTTCCGGTAAAGGTGCAAATCTTTGCAATCCATTGATATTGACAGCTCCCTGATCGTAATCGAAATAATATTCCTGATTCCTGAAATCCCTGGTAAAGCCTGAAATAAGAAAATCACCAATTGGCCTGCCATTATGCGAAGGAGCTGTGTATAGCTGCTTTTTAATGTAATCGAAAACCTCTCCTGTCTGAGAGTTCCATGTAAAAAGCCCATCAAAAGAGCCAACAAGAAATGTATTGACATCAATTTTTTCGAACACTGTGACCCCCATGATACTTGCAGGTGGTTGATATCTGAATTGTCTGAGTTCAGTTTTAAAATTATCGTCAGAATAGTAGAAACCATCCATTGTGACGACTATAAACCTATTGATATCCTGATCGTAATAAATCCTTCGCAATTGGTCAAACCATGGATTTGAAGTTGCCAATTCCGTATAGGGGATCTTTCCAACTCTGGAATTACCAATAAAAGCTAAAAGTGGAGGTCGTAAAAACATACCGGTTGTGGTATTCAGAATCAGGATAGCCAGAGCAATCCATCCAATCTTATTATGCCATTTGATATTCCAATTGTTTGAGTTCCTTAATTTTACTCTTACTTCGGCAGGTTTCTTATTTTTCTTTAAGATGATTCTGTTTACAAAAACTATGAAACCGGTTATTGTAAGAAAAGCAAAAACAAGTGCTGCAAAATCAACAATCAATTTACCTGTCTTACCATATATTTCACCGCTATGAATAATCCATAAAGTCTTAAAAAGTCCTACTTTATTATCATAATTTTCGGGAGGAGGAAGTTGAGACACACTGAAATGACTGAGATCAGTGGTTTTTAATAAAGAAGATCGTGTTAAAACGAAAATTGTATCTTGTTTTTGAATAATATCTTCTATGTTTTTTTCTTTAACAGGCAGGGGGACTGAAATCCATTTATCTACTTTGTAATCAAATGTATATAATCCCGAAAACGTTCCCGCCAGAAGCATATTACCGGTAGTTCTGAACATTTGAAAAACCTTACGGTTGTCAATACCTTTCGGGAATCCGGAACTGAAATTTTTAAAATCAGTATAACTGCTATCGGTAAGCCAAATCCCAATATTCCCGTAAACCAGAATACTATCCGGAGAGATTTTTAAGGTTGATTTGACAGCTGCATTATTCCAATTCTGGTATCTGTATTCTTTTGGAAGTAGTTTTCTATTGACATCAATAAATGATAAAGCCTCCCGGTGATTTAGTATTATCCCTGAAAAAACATAACTAAGTATTATTAAGGCAAATATTGCCCCAAGCCATTTATGGTACTTTCTGAAAAAATTTATCATATAAAAGAAAGATTAATTAACGAACAAAAGCACAATCTATAGTGATAGTATGCAGTCTGAAGATCAATAAAAACGCTCCAACTGTTTATCGTTTACTATGTACTTTTTATTCTATTCCGGCAGCAGATTTTTCCCTTTAACTTTTGATGGTAAAAAGATATCGATAACTCCCTTAACCCCTACGCTCATAACTATATTATAAAAGAATGCCAGAAATCCTATCAAAAGCAAGGTTCCGCAAATAGCAGCAAGTATCATCATTAGATTGAATTCGCCGTTTACATAGAGAGAACGTCTTAACATACCCTTCAGTCCTGCCATTCCCATGAATGCGCCCATTCCTATACCGCCAATCAGGTGACACCAGAAATGAATATTTGCAAGTTTCTGACTGTATAGTTTTGCTCCGTTTGTCAGGATTGGAAAAAGTAAATAAATGGCAGAATAAAGGGTCATTGTCAATCCGACCAATATTGCTACATGTACATGAGGTCCGATTACCCACTGGGTATTGTGAAGTATCCTGTTTAATCCCACGTCAGCCTGCATAATACCTGCAGGAACTGCAAGAGCAAAACCAAGCAATCCTCCTAAAAGGAACTTCAGCGGATTTGTCATCTTTAGAGGTCTGGCACTCCAGAGTGTTGCAAGAGTTATAAAAAATGCAAGTCCCTGAGTGATTAGCTCGAAGGCGGTTACCATTTCTCCCGATAATACTTTGAGAATTGCCGGCTGTGCCTGATCGGAGAGTAGATGATGCGACCAGACTGTCCATGAAACTACAAGTTCCACAAGCAAGGCTGCCCGCGCAATGTTTTGCATAAATAGTGGTTTCCCGCTTATCATCATGGCCAGCAGATACCAAGTGCCGGCAACAAAAATAAGTACCAACCCGTCAGCAATCAGATCAAGGCCCCACCAGAACCAGTTTTTATAAAGCAGTGCATCGATTGCAGTGCTTTTAAGGTCAATTCCCATGATGGCAGCAATCATAAACACAAGGATCAATACTCCTGTAAAAAGAATTATAACAGTGTTAAGAGCCACATCAACACTCCCTCTTGCTACCGCAGCAACGGGAAGAGGAACAAGATGTTCTTTCTTATTTTTTGTAAACAGGTTTCTGAATCCTGTTATGCCAAGAGCAGATGCAAGAAGTGCTTTTGAAGGCTGCTTTTCCCATCCATCGGGTGTGAATGTAATTGTTTTAAAAATATTTATTACAAAGAATGCACTTCCTACCATTACAAGAGCTATCCCTACTATGAAAAACGTTCCGCCCCATACACTAAACTGGGTGAAGTCAGCAGGTAGTGGCCAGTAAAGAGTGTACAGAGGAGCATAATGGCTAACGAAACCTGCGAACCAGAAAATGAAGGTTCCGACCGCTACTAAAATGAATGTCCAGTTTCCAAGCTTTATACTCCATAATGGTTTCTTCATCAGGTAAGGAACAAGGAAAAGGAATGCTCCGAAAACTATAGAGTATGTAGAGCCGAATATACCCACAAGAGGATGCGCTGTAAGAATTGCAAAGAACTGTGGTTCAGTAATAAAAGGAAGAGGTTTAACTTCATATAGCCTCATTAACATCCCTTCAATAACAACAAAACCAAAATAAAAAAGTCCAACAACAACAAACCGGAGTGTCAGTTTTTGCATAGGAGTAAGAGTTTCAGACTTGAAAAGTCCTTCCTCCCCGTTCATAAAAGTCTTGATAAAACTCATGGATTTTAATTTAAAGATTTGTAAATAATCAAAATTAGTTTGTTGTATTTGTGGGGATTACCTGAACTGCATCTTTCAAAATCATAAAGACTCCTTTTGGTCCCGAATATTCTGTTGAGCGTATTGTATAAACACCTACACGGTCGAATTGCCATAAGAGATCATTTCTGTGACCGGGAACCACCTGCATCTGGAACATCATACTGTTATCGTTTCTGAAAAGTCCGAAACCGTAAGTCAGATCTTCCGATTGCACATCGAAAAGAACTTTGTCATTAACATTGATAACCAATTTTTCTGATGGCATAATGAACTGATGATCCTTAACCTTTATTACAAAAGTTTTGTCTGGTTTATAATCTGACCTGTTTAGATCCATCTTTGCCCATGGGATTGTGTTGAAGGTAATGAGATGAAGTGATACGCCAAGCACGGTAAGAAACCCAACAAACGTGTAGAAAATTGCTGGTTTTACAGCAAGGACTTTACCTTTCCCTGTAACTTTAATTGCGAACCAGGCAACCAACAGAATGATGACTATACAATAGAGTGTATATGCCAGGGTCTGTCCTGTTAAAACAACTTTTGAGTCAACCATATAACCTACTTTTTAGTTAAATAATTAATTTACAGATAATTAGCATGAAAAGATTTTAATATTGTACAAAAACTATTTTTGTTTTATAATAAGGTTAGCTAACGATGTTTCCTTCAGTATCTTGAGTATATTGTTTCTAGATTCATCCCATAAATCGTGGATTGCACATTTGTTATCGAAAGGACATGTTTCAAATCCAAGCACACATTTATTAAAACCTTCAAGACCTTCAGTCAATTCTATAATGTCAGCAATAAAGATCGTACTTGCATCTCTGGCTAATTCAAACCCTCCCTTCCTGCCGCGTGAGCTGTTAATAAACCCATTTTTTGAAAGATTTGTGAGAACCTGCCTCAGATACTGATATGGAATACCCAATTGTGAATAAAGGAAGTCTGCTGACAGATTTTCATCACTATGGTTAGCCATATACGATAAGATATTGAGGGAGTAGGATGTGGTTTTGCTGAAATTCATAAAATGATACCTCTATATAGCATTTAATACAAATTTATGAAATATCTTAAACTGACAATCGAATCTGTTAATTATTTCACAGATAAATATTCTGAAATAATTGTACCTATTGAAAAATTATAGAATTGGTGAAAATTAGCGAGTGCAAATTGACAGTTCAAGAAATATGTTTGATAATAATAAGTATACGCTAAATCGCTTGATTTGCTCAAGCTCGTCAAGTTTTAAAAGTATCCACAACTTCTAATATAAGTATGAAATTACCAAGGGAAGAAGCCGATTTACGTGATGTAAGTTAAAATTTATTTATAAAAACTTGCACAGAATAAAATTTATAGTTTATCTTTGTGAGCGAACATTCACTCTCTTTATTTGTTAACCTTTAAATAGTATATTAAAATGAAAATTACAAGATATCAAAATCAAGAAATAAAAAATACTCCGCACAAGATTGATGCCAGGGAGATGTATAACAAAGAATCAGCACAGGCAATGCTAATGTCATTGAAGCCAGGTGAAAGTCTGAAGCCGCATAAAACACCTGTCGATGTATTCTTCTTCATCGTTGAAGGCCATCCAACAATTCATATTGGAAATGAAAGTGAAGTTTGCGAGGCAGATACACTTATTGAAAGCCCGGCCGATATTGTTCATTACATAAGCAATACCTCAGACAGCTTAGCTAGAATTCTCGTTGTAAAAGCGCCCAGCCCGATAAGCTCGACTAAAGTGCTTTAATAGAATATAGTACTTAAATATTTACGATGAAAAATTTAAACTTAATGAAAATTACTCCTCGTCAGATTGAGATTATTGAAGCCGCAGGCAAAATACTTACATCATCAGGTGTAAACGGGATGACAATAAAAAATCTGGCTAAAGAAATGCAATTTTCCGAAAGCGCCATCTACAGGCATTTTACGAGTAAAGAGGAAATCATCGTTGTTATGCTGGATTATTTATCTGCAACAATGGATGAACGTCTGCAAAATACTATTCAACCTACTGACAATCCGGAAGCAAAATTTAAATCAATTTTCCAAAACCTTATTGACTTTTTTTTTAAGAACCCGCAATTTGTGGTTGCAGTATTTTCAGACGGACTTATGGAAGAAAGTCAACGCATCAATCAGACTTTACTAAAGTTGATGAATGTAATAATGAAGCACCTGATGCCTGTTATTATGGAAGGGCAACAAAAAGGTGTGCTTACCAATGCCATAACCACAGATGAGATGATGTATATTGTAATAGGAACTTACAAGTTGCAAATGTTCAAATGGAAAATAGCCGGTTTTCAGTTTGATATTGAAAGAGCAGGAAACAATATGGTACATTCTATTCTAACTCTGATTAAAAATAAGTAAATATGAGACAAGCATTTACAAGGTTAATAGTACCAGGTGTTCTTGGCTACCCTTTTAGTCAACAATTTTCTGATATTCGATTTTTAAAGAGTTTTCCACAATAGAATTAGTAGGGAGCTAAAAAATTTTAATAATTCAGGTTAGTGAATATTAACTAACGCACAATTATGATGGATTTGAAAACAACAGATATAGTCGAAGCAGGCGGGAAAGTCATCCTTACATCCGGAATCGAAGCATTATCACTTAATAATCTGGCTAAGGAGCTGAAGATAGATTATGATTTGCCCTTTAACTTTTTGAGAAAAGATGATGATATCCTGAAGCTATTATTAGAAAGCCTGGGAATCGAAATAAAGCAATTGATAATTGACGCCAGGGTTAGTGGTAAGTCCCCGGAAAACGAACTCCAGTTGCTATTTGAAAGAATTTATAAATTATTTAATGAAAAGCCTTATTACCTGACAATAATTTATTCCACTGAATTGGAGGAAAGGGATGCATGGAGTCAGGTCATTTTGTCAGGAATTAAAGCAGATATAAAAGCGTATCTGTTAGAAATCATTAAAAAAGGAAAGAGAGAGACCTTATTTAAAAATAATCTTGAATCCAGGTCTTTGACCAAAAGGATACTGGGAAGTTTTCGATCGTTCATGAACGAACAACGTCTGATTACCAAAATGGTTAAAGATATAGAGAATCTGAAAGTTATAATAGATTAGAAAGCATCTGAATATTAATTTACAAACAATCTTACAAATGGTTAAACACAGGTACAAATTAAAAGAAGAGAGATTAAACAGAGTTCTATTGATCTTAGCAATACTTATAATGAATATTGCTGCACAGGCTCAAACATTATCTCTTGAGCAATGCATTGATACTGCCTTAATTTATAACCGGAATATAAAATTATCTAAACAGGATGTAACTATTTCAACTCAAAAGAACAAGGAAATAAGAGGGAACCTGCTTCCAAAGCTTAATGGGATAGCCGATTATCGTTATTATACCGACCTGCCTTATCAGTTAATGCCGGCGGCGGCTTTTGGCGGCCCGGCAGGTACATATAAGGAAGTTCAGTTTGGTGTACCGCAAAGCCTGAATGCCAACCTGCAGCTTGCCATGCCCCTTTTTAACAGCATGATTATAAGTGCGATAAAAAGCACACGAATAGCCATTGAACTGTCGGAAATTCAAAAGACAAAAACGGATGAAGATGTGGTATTGGAAATTTCCAATGCATACTATAATGCCCAGATGCTTCTAACCCAGATAACATTCCTCGATAGCAATATCATTAACACCAATAAGCTGGTGAAAACGACCACATTGTTATGCCAGCAGCAGATTGCAAAAGGAACAGATGTGGACAGACTGAAATTGCAGGTAGAGCAAATAACCACTCAAAGAAGTACAGTGATTTCACAATACCAACAAGTTTTGAATGCACTCAAATTCCTGATGGGAAAACCAATTTCAGATTCCATCAAAGTTTTAAATACCGAAAAATCAATCGTTAAGGTAAGTTTTCAGTCTCAGATTACTACAGATGCTAAGCTTATTGATAAGAAAATAGAGTTTATCAACTCTGAGTTAATTGGTCTCAGGAATTTAAGATTGCCGTCTCTGAACGCTTATGGAGTTTATGGAACAACAGGTTTTGGTACAACGGGAAGCAATAGCTTTTTCAATTTTCATCAGATAGGATATGCCGGAGTCCAATTATCGGTTCCACTATTTAATGGTAGCGTTACCCAACATAAAATCGCAGGTAAAAAGATTGAAATTGAGAAATCGAATATTCAAAAAGAAATGGTGACCGAAAAATCAAAGCTTGACCTGAAAAACGCCGAAATGCAATATACACTTGCAACCAGGAATATTACTGTGGTGAGTTCTCAAATAGACCTGGCCAAAAAGATATATGACAACACCGTGTTGCAAAACCAGCAAGGGATTGCAAACATAACAGATTTGTTATTGGCTGATAATTCCCTTCGCGAAACACAGCAAAACTATCTGGTTGCTTTGATCAATCTGCGCAGAGCAGAATTGGAGTACAAAAGAGTGACAGGTAACCTCATTACAATTAAAAATTAAAAATCATGAAGAAAAAGATTATTTACATAGTGTTAGCATTAGTCTTAACAACCATAGTGGTAATCCGCCTGAAAAGCAATAAAGAAACAACTCTCAACAGAGTTTATCACTACAATAAAGAAGAGGCCATTAATGTGCAGGCCATCACTTTAAAGCTTGAAAGTGTTAACAATGATATTTCTTACCCGGGAACTTTTGAACCCAATAAAGAAACTAAAGTCAGCGCGGATATCCAGGGTAAAATTAACTCAGTTCTGGTGGATGTTGGCAACATTGTCAAAAAAGGAGAGGCTTTAATTCAATTGGATAATACCTTACTAAAGCTTCAATTGCAAACTGTTGAAATTCAGATTGAAGGGTTGGTGTCCGATGTAAACAGGTATACAGTGCTTGCCAAAGCTGATGCTATTCAGGGGGTTCAGTTGGAAAAGACGGAATTGGCTTTGAAATCAGCCCGGGTACAAAAGGCCACATTAATGGAGCAAATCAATAAAACTACTATTGTAGCTCCTTTTAGTGGGATTGTTACGGCTAAGCTGACCGAAGAAGGTGCTTTTGCTGCACCGGGAATTCCATTGCTTCAAATTACTGATATCTCTTTTTTGAAGTTTACGGTAAATGTCCCCGAAAACGAATTGTTTCAATTTAAACAAAATCAAATTTATTCGCTTAAGGCAGATGTGTATCCTGAAACTCTATTATCGGGGAAAATTATTATGACCGGCAGTAAGGCCAATATTGGAAGTAGTTTTCCAGTGCAATTTTCAGTTAATAACACATCTGATCTTAAAATCAAATCAGGGATGTTTGGCAGTGTACAACTAAAAAAGGATAGTGATGAAAAACATATTATTATACCGGCTTCTTCTATTGTTGGAACAAACATTCAACCACAGGTTTATACAGTAAATAATAGAAAAGCTATTCTTAAAAATATTACCATATCAAACAGGTTTCAAAATAAAGCGGTGGTGTCAGCTGGATTAACCGAAGGCGATGTGATTATAACCAACGGATTTATTAACCTGTTTGCCGGGGCAAATGTTTCAGTCAGCAATTAAGTAAGAATTAAGAATCATGAACATTACAAAAATATCAATCAATCGCCCTTCGCTGATCATAGTTCTTTTTAGCGTATTCGCCTTATTAGGTATAATAGGATTTAAAAACCTTGGGTATGAACTTTTGCCTGACTTTAACCAGCCGGTTGTTGTAATAAAAACAATGTATCCGGGTGCCGAACCCAATGAAGTGGAAACCTCTGTTTCAAGAAAGATTGAGGATGCATTGTCGAACCTCGAAGGTGTTGATTACCTGGAGACCAAGTCGATGCCCAATGCCTCTGTAATTATCGCCAACCTGAAATACGGAACAGATCTGAACATTGCCATGCAGGATGCCCAACGCTATATCGACAATATCCGCAAAGACCTGCCTGCCGACATTTTAAGCCCGGTAATGAGTAAGGTTTCGCCAAACGATTTGCCTATTATTTCAATAAGTGCAACAAGTAACCTGCCTGCTACAGAGTTCTATCAAAAAATGAAAGATGATTATCTTCCACAGATCCAGCAATTAAAAGGAGTGGCAGAAATAACCCTGCTTGGTGGCGAAGAACGGGAAATTCAGGTTAAGGCAAACCAGGATAAACTGAAACTTTATAAAATATCACTTTACCAGGTTGTGGAGGCCATTAACCGTTCAGGCATTGATTTGCCCGCGGGTAAAGCGCAAACGGATAAAGAAAACAATTCAGTCCGTTTAACCGGTAAATTTTCAACCGTTAATGATATAATGAATGTTCAGGTGGCAATGCCTGTACCCGGAATGCCGGTTTATGTAAAAGATGTGGCAACCGTTATCGACGGTGTAAAGGAAATAAGTTCCGTAAGCAGGTATAACGGAGTAAACGGAATTGGTCTGTTGTTGAAGAAACAAGGTGATGCCAATGCTGTTGATGTTTCAAAATTAGTGCACTCAAAACTTAAACAAATTGAAAGCGCTAACTCTCAATACGGTGTAAAATTCGATGTTGCTGATGATTCAACCGACATGACCATTGCGGCAGTAAATTCGGTGGTTGATGACCTGATTTTAGCAGTTATTTTAGTATCACTTGTAATGTTCCTGTTCTTAAGGAGTTACCGAAACTCTTTGATTGTATTAATTGCAATTCCTACCTCATTAATTACAGCCTTTGGGGTGATGTGGCTGATGGGATTCACCCTAAACCTGATGACCTTGCTGGCCATGTCGTTAATTATAGGAATTCTGGTGGATGATGCCATTGTAATTCTGGAAAATATCCAACGTCACCTGGATATGGACAAAGAGAAAGGAGCCGCAGCATTAGAGGGACGTATGGAAATTGGTTTTTCAGCCATTTCAATTACACTGGTTGATGTGGTTGTGTTCTTACCTATTCTGTTTTTGCAGGTATTTGTGGCCGATATGCTGAAACAATTTTCAATCGTGGTAATAACATCCACACTTACCAGCTTATTGGTTGGTTTTACACTGGTGCCATGGCTGGCTTCGAGGATAGGCAAAAAGGAAGATTTAAAACCGACTAACTTCATAAATCGTTTTCTGCTTTGGTTTGAAAGGCAATTAGCAATTTTTATCGATTGGTATGGCCGTCAGTTAGTATGGGTACTAAGCCATAAACTCATTTTTACAGGAATCGTATTTTCCTTGTTAATAATGACTGTTGTGATAATGAAACAAGGCATCATAGGCAAAGAAATGATGTCGACAGGTGATCAGGGGAAGTTCCGGCTAAATCTTGAATATGATAAAACAACCACCGTTCAGGAGAACAATATCAGAACTCAGAAAGTAGAGAACTTTATCCTGCAACAACCTGAAGTGGCCACACTTTTCAGCAATATCGCCGGGCCGAGCACAGGCATTGGCAGTTTAGGGGTTGGCTCAGCTAATATATCAGAATTTACCATTCAGTTAAAAACGGAAAAGGAAAGGAACATCAAAACAGAGCCGTTTATGAAATCGCTCCGCGAAGAACTGAAAAAAGAGTTTCCGGGAGTTAACTTTTCAATGGCAGTTTTAGGCTTACTGCCAAAACAGGCTCCTATCAAAATAACTTTGAGTGGAAGCGACCTGGCTTTGGTAATGAAAACTGGGGATGAACTGAAAGCAGCTATTGAAAAAATACCGGGAGCAGATAATGTTCAGTTATCAGTTAAAGAAGGAAGCCCTGAGTACAAGGTGATCCCTGACAAAGATAAGATGCAACGATTGGGACTAACAACTGCTTATGTAGGTTTAAATTTAAGAACTGCCTTCACTGGAAACGATGATGCTACCCTTACCGAAAATGGAACAGAATATCCAGTCAGAATATGGCTGGATGACTTTGACCGGAAAAATTACGAAGATGTGCAACGTCTTTCCATCGTAAACCCAATGAATATCCCCATCGAAGTTTCACAATTTGCAGAAGTCAGGCAGGATAATTCGCCTTCGCTGCTCGAAAGATTAGACAGACAACCTTCCGTCACACTGACCTCTGAATCGTTTGGCAGACCATCTGGCACGTTAGCTGATGAAGCAATAAGCTTTTTAAAAACACAACCATTGCCGGAAGGTGTTAAGTTAACCTGGGGAGCAGATATAAAAACGCAAAATGAAAGTTTCAAAGCTTTGGGCTCGGTTCTTTTAATCTCATTCATACTGATCTACCTGATTATGGTTGCTCTCTATGATAGCTATGTTTATCCGTTTGTAGCTTTATTTGCCATCCCGATGGCTGCAATTGGGGCCTTCCTTGCTTTAAACTTATCATTGAATCATTTAACCTTGTTTGCACAACTTGGTCTGATTATGCTCATGGGTCTGGTTACAAAAAATTCCATACTTATTGTGGATTTTACCAATCAATTAAAAGCCCGAGGCAAACATTATACAGAGGCATTAATCATTGCAGGAAAAGAGCGAATGCGACCTATTTTAATGACAACACTGGCTATGGCGATCGGAATGTTACCTATTGCATTAGCCAAGGGTACTGCCAGTGAATGGAAAAACGGGTTGGCCTGGGTTATCATCGGAGGTTTGTTGTCATCAATGATTTTGACGGTTTATTTAGTACCGATGGTTTATTTCGTTGTTGACACAATTAAGGTAAGAATTACAAAAAGAAAAGAGGTGTAAAATGAAGAGAAAAGGATACTGTTCCCCTGGGAGGGAATTTTTTCACACTATTGCTTTTTCAAACAGGCCATCATTTAAAAAAGCCTCTTATAATCTTCAGAGCAATATAAAGATAAAAATGAATTTAATCTTCTTATAACTAATGAATAGGCCAGCACTTTTAATAATAGCTTCATTATTGTTTACGATATCCTGTTTTGGACAGAATATGGACTCTAATCCTGGCATAGGGCTTATTGAAATATCTCATGTAAACCAGGGTAACAGCTATGCCACTTTCCCAATTGATATTGGTAACATTCAGCCATTGTGGTTCGAAGTGAATATAGTACCGAATTTTTATCTGAGAGAAAGTAAAAACTCCCGATTAATGTGTGTCTTGACACCTCAATACACTTTTGTATGTCAAAAGATTGGAATTCACATAAACAATTAAAAGCAAGACTATGGAAACTACCAGATATCAATCAATCAACAAAGTTATAGAACTCATTTCTGTTGGCAGAGAACGAACAAATATTCTAAGAAAATCAGAGCAAAAAGCCCTGGCATTTTTAGTTCAGCGAATTCCTTCGTGGATAAGTTCGGATATGCTTACAGGTATTGGATTTGGTGGCAACATCCTTACTTTTTTCAGTTTTTTATTAGCTGCATATGTGAGTACACCATATCTTTTGCTTGGTGTATTGGGGTATGCAATAAGTTGGTTTGGCGATTCGCTGGATGGAAGAATTGCCTACTATCGGCATAAAGAACGAAAATGGTACGGGTTCTCCCTAGACATAACAGTTGATTGGTTAGGAGTTATTTTAATGGGACTAGGGTTTGTTATCTATACGGATGGGCCATGGGAAATTGTTGGATTTGGGTTTGTGGTATTGTATGGTTGGGAAATGATTACAACTTCAGTTCGATACAAAGTTACTGGCAAATACTGTATCGATTCGGGTCTCTTTGGCCCCACCGAGGTTCGAATTGTCATCTCCTTGATTCTAATAGGAGAAGTACTTTTCAAGGGTTCAATTCAGTATGTCTCTCTCTTGGCTACGGTTATATTGTTAGTAATGAATGTTATAGATACAGGAAAGTTATTGAAGCTTGCAAATGAATACGACAATAATGAAAAGAAGCAGAACAAGTACCAGAAAATTGCCTAAGAAATTGCATGTTTTTATAAAAGCTCAGCTCTCGGCATTTTTAGGTGGAGTTGTGGATTATTTCATTATGGTTTTCTTCACCGAGATCTTTCATTTGCATTATACAATTAGTATTGCGATAGGTGGGGTAATTGGAGCTATAGTAAATTTCAGCTTAAATAAAAAATGGACTTTCTATTCAAAAGATATTCCGTATAAAAATTCGATGTCAGAGCAGTTAATGAAATTTGCCCTTGTTGTACTCAACAGTATTCTCTTGAAATCCTCAGGCACCTACCTTATTACAACATTTCTGGAATTGGATTACAGAATCAGCCGTATTGCAACCGATTTATTTGTATCAATTGTGCTTAACTATACTATGCAAAAATACTGGGTTTTTAGAAAATGGAATTATCATAAAACAAAATATGGCAGTATCTAATCTGTCTATATAAATTACCAAAATAACTATTCATTTAAAATGAACATCAAAAAGACAATACTCAGTATATTTATTTCCCTTACTACTCTGATTTGTTTATCTCAAACAATTCAAAAGGAGGTTTTTAATGGAGTTGTAGTCGATGCACAGACTAATGAGCCAATGGCTTATGTAAATATTTATCTGCCAGATTATGGAGATGGAGCCATAACGGATTTAAAGGGGGCATTTACAATCATTGTAAAAAACTTTTTACCCTCTAAAAACAAGGTTATAGCGTCATTTGTCGGATATAAATCTGAAATTATTTTTTTATCAAAGAATACTAAAAATATATTAATTAAAATGGATCCAGCGGTCCAGGTTTTGCAGGAAGTGGTTGTAAAAAAACAAAAATATCAAAACAAAAATAATCCTGCAGTTGATCTAATTGAAAAAGTAATTGCCAATAAAAAGCAAAATAGCAACGACGCTTTAGATTACTACCAAAATGAGAAATACGAAAAAGTTCAATTTGCCATCAACGACATCACTAAGGAATATCAGAAGAAAAAAATATTCAAACATTTTCAGTTTGTGTTCGAAAATATAGATTCAGTCAAAAACAACGGGAAAAAGATATTGCCGATATATTTGAAAGAGGAAATATCGAACTGTTCCTATCAGCGTTCGCCACATAAAGTAAAAGAAGCCATAATAGCACATAAAGTTGTTACAATTCCAGGAGTGGATAATAAAGGTATTGAAGAAAATATCAAATATTTATATCAGGATATTAATATCTTCAATGAAAATATCTTATTAGTATCCAATCAGTTCCTGAGCCCCATTGCCTCTTCTGCAACAACTTTCTACCGTTATTATATATTAGATACGATAAAATCTGGCAGCGAAAAATATACACGAATGTATTTTGGGTCACGAAATAAAAGTGATTTCCTTTTTCAGGGATATTTATATATAACAACGGATGGCCGTTATGCAATTAAAAGAGTTGAATTGTCGGTAAATAAAGATATTAACCTGAATTGGGTAACTGACATAAAAATTATTCAGGAGTTTGAAAGGACCGGAAATAATAATTTGATGTTGTCAACAGATCAAACCTCAATAAATTTTGGGATTAATAAAAAAAGAAGGGGACTGTTCGGCCAAAAATTTGTTAAGTACACAAATTATAGCTTCAGTCCTCCGGAAAATGAAAAGCTATTGTTCAAGGGGGAAAAAGTCGAAATATTGGATAGTGCGAAATATCGCAATAAACAATACTGGGAAATTTCGCGCCCGATTCCACTCAGTAAATCCGAAGCAGGTACTTATACTGCCATGGACAGTATTGTAAATGTTCCGGCCTTTAAGCGTATTAAGAATGTTGTAACCCTTGTATTGTTTGGATATACTGATTTGGGCAAATTCGAAATCGGACCTGTCAATACTTTTTATATGTACAATCCGATTGAAGGTTTTCGTTTGAGATTCGGAGGCAGAACCACTTATGAGTTCAATAAACGATTCAGTTTAGAGACTTATGGAGCCTACGGCTTTGCCGATAAGCGCTTTAAGTATTACCTGGGAGGCACATGGTCGTTCATGAGAAGAGACATAATGCAATTCCCTGCAAATAATTTTAAAATTAGCATTCAGAACGAAACACAGCTTCCCGGTCAGCAAATGAAATTTCTGATGGAAGACAATTTTCTCTTATCAATTAAAAGAGGAGTGAATGATAAAATTTTCTATAATAAAACATTAACAATAGAAAATCTTAACGAATTTAAGAATCATTTTTCATACACACTGGGATACAGATTTACTAATCAGTCACCCGGGGGAAACCTTTATTTCAACTATACAGATTATTTATCGCAATTCAACGATGTGAACAGCCTGAGTATATCCGAATTCTATATCAATTTACGCTATGCACCAAACGAAAAATTTTATCAGGGAAAAACCTACCGTATCCCAATTATGGGCAAATACCCTGTTTTCGAATTGAGGTACATTGCCGGTTCAAAAGTCTGGGGAAATGATTACAACTATCAGAACCTGCGTTTTTCTATCCGGAAGAGATTCTATTTCTCTGTTCTGGGCTATTCGGATGTATCATTAGGGGGAGGAAAAATTTTCGGGAAAGTACCTTATCAATTATTGAATATACCCCAGGCAAACCAATCCTACTCTTATCAGATAGAGTCA
This sequence comes from Bacteroidales bacterium, assembly GCA_003141415.1. Lineage (GTDB taxonomy): Bacteria > Bacteroidota > Bacteroidia > Bacteroidales > VadinHA17 > LD21. The sequence goes on along the minus strand of PLLX01000045.1, from coordinate 3,632 downwards.
TACAATATGATGAATTTTCTTGAGTTTGTAACCGACCAATATATGTCCTTGTTGATTGACCATTCATTTAATGGATTTTTTCTTAATAAAATTCCAGTCGTTAGTGGTTTGAAATTAAGAGAAGTAATTACGTTAAAAGTATTGTATGGCAATGTAACCAAAACCAATGATCCTTCGCAACAAGCCGATCTGTTCAGATTGCCAGTTGAGACAAATGGTAATCCAATTACTTATACACTTGGCAAAACTCCTTACATTGAAGGAAGCATTGGTGTCAGCAATATCTTTAAATTCTTCAGGATTGATCTTGTAAGACGGTTTACTTATCTAAATAATCCAGATGTTACTAAATATGGAATAAGAATGAGATTTAGATTTGATTTCTAAAATGCACTTAAAAAAATACAATGAAATATCACTTGCTAACAGGAATTTTATTAATTGTCAATCTGAATGTTATTCAGGCGCAAACATCCTACCCAGTGCCGCAAAAAACTGATAAAATGTTGTTTTATCTTCAGAGGTCATTTAATAAAAACACCATAATTTTTGAAACAGAAAATTTAGCAGATAATAAACTGAACAGGGAAAGGCCTGTAAAGATGTATTGGATAAGGTATGAAGAGGATAGCCGTATTACTGAATTGTCTTTTATTCAGCGGAAGATTTTTGGCCTGAAATGTACTCCGATTGATGAAACAAAATCTTCCTTCCTGTTAATAAATAACAGAATCAGCAAGCTTAAAATTATAGTAAAAGAATCATCATTAGGCAATTACAAGGCTTATTTAGTAATAAATAATCAACTTACAGTGCTTGAAAGGGTATTTATCAAATCAACCAATAATCCATTAGGAATGCCAATATCATTCGAATATATTGAGGTTTCGGGTATCTCGACTGAAAATGGCAAGAAAAATACTGAAAGAATAATTCTGTAAATTCAGAAGGAGAAATTATGCTTACTCAATAATTAGTACCTAGCACATGATTAAAAGAATATCAAAAGCAGAAGATAAGATATTACACTCTGCATACAAGATCTTTCTGTTATTCGGATACCATGGAACAACGTTGCAACAAATTGCCATGGAGGCTGGTGTAAATAAATCAGCTGTTCATTACTATTTTCGTTCAAAAGAAAGATTATACATTAAAGTTGTTAAGAAAGTACTTGATCATACTCTTGACGCAAAGGTTAATAACAATACAAATCGAAAGGGATTTGAAAAAACAACATGGTTTCTAATAACTGAATTATACAATAATAAAAGCTTATTTGAAAGAACTCTGAAGGAGTTATACCCAGATCGGGATGATAAATTAACCAGTTTAATGAAGTGGCTTGAATCAATTATCCACTCACCTCTAACAGTAATTTAAACATTGCAAATAAGGACACAAACAAAAATTTAAAGGATTGCGTATTATGTGCCGCTCATTTTAACTTAATATTTTAATAATTAACTCTTTAAAGATTGTAAATATTATTATGACAATGACCGGGAAACACAAATCAATTATCAAATATATTGGGCTATGCTTATGCTTAAGCATAGGATCAATAAATGCACAAATACTTCAGGATACGACCTCTTTGAACCTGGTTAATAAAGATATTGATTACATTTATAATCTGCAATTCAATAATGCCCGTGAAGTTCACTCAGAGATCAGCCGGTTATATCCCGAACATCCGGTGAGCTTCCTTCTGGATGGAATGATAAAATACTGGGAGAATTATCCTATGCTTTCCTCTAATCCCGCCAGTGATTCCTTTGAATCAGACATGAACCAAAGTATCTTATTAAGTGAAAAAAATAAAAACTCTGCGAATGAAGCTGAATATTTACTTGCTGATTTGTGTGCAAGAGGATTGCTTTTAACATTTTATTCTGACAACGATCTCACCAGGAAGGTCATACCTCTTACAACAAGCACTTACAAGTATTTGAGACGTTCTTTTGATTATGCATCAGACTGTTCAGATTTAAATTATTTTACCGGAGTATATAATTATTATCGTGAGGCCTATCCTAAAGCATATCCAGTATACAAGCCTATTGCATTATTATTTCCTGGGGGAAACATTGAAATTGGATTAAAACAGTTGCAGACAACAGCCAAAAACTCCGTTTTGTTAAGAGCAGAATCATATTTTTTACTTGCATATATTTATTTAAATTTTGAAAATAACTATCCAGAAGCTATATTTTACTCTAAGTCTCTTCATGATCTATCCCCTGACAATGTTCTATATCTGGCATTATACATAAAAAACCTTTTACTCATTAAACAGTACGATATAGCTGAAAAACTTATTAGAGCTTCACAGGATGAAAAAGGTAATGGATTTTTTACAGCACAGATTAATATCTTCAAAGGCATTCTGCAGGAGAAAAGGTACCTTGATAATAATCTGGCTCGGGAATATTATAAGAAAGGGATCAATGGCATTTCCAATTTTGGCGTGTATGGGAATGAATACGCAGCCTATGCTTATTATGGTCTGAGCCGCATTAGTGAAGCCAACGGTGAAAAACATAACGGAAAAATATTCAGGAAAGAAGCTATAAAACTGGCTGATTTCAAAAAGATTAATTTTGATAGATAGTTTAGTAAAAATATTAAAACAGTAGCGTTATCCACCGGCGTGAGTCCTGAGTTACAACCGTGTTACTACCGTGTACAAAGATGTTCTTTGAGATAGCAAAGTAGCTGTAATCAAGTTGAAAGTCAGGATTTTTAATCACTCTTGATGGGAGACGAGTTAGTATAAAGTAAAACTGAGCTACAGGAGGTCTCATGAAACAATAGATTTTGAATAATTCTTAATTGGTTTGTTTGTTGAGGTGTTCATTCACCTTTTTCTAACCACATTATGGTGTCCATTTTAAAGAGTAGGATACTTTTAGTATCAAGGTAAGAGGTCCCCGATTTTTCCACATTAGATAAAACTACCTAAAAACAAAGTCTTTTCAGACCTGAATTAGACTTAAATAGATAAGATATTGTCATTTTTTTGTACTGGTCTTAAAAACAGTACAACGTGGGAAATATCATTATAGTTAATCCTAATGACTTTTTCATCTGTGGTAATTTTCTCTGTTTTAGATATGCGATATACAAATTTCAAACTATACAGATATTCCTATGAAAAAGACAATTCCTTTATTAGCGTTGCTTTTGCTATTCTCTATTGAGATCCAGGCACAGGTTACGAATGTTCTTAATAATTTTTATTCTGTTTGGGTTAAACCAGCAATCCCGATTATTGGTGGTCTGGTTTTAATTGTTGGTGCATTAGCTAACATTGGCAAGGTCCTTGGTGATTCACGGGATTATAGAGGTTTTATTACAAGCATAGTACTTTATCTGGCAGTATATTTTTGTCTGGTGGGTATCGCGGCCTTTATAATGGCAGGTTGATGAAATCGTATAGAGTATACAAAAATGTTAATAAGCAACCGTATATCCTGGGATTGCGGTTGTCTTTGTTTTATCTCTATATTCTTTTACTAATCATCGTTATTTTCCTGCTTTCAACAGGGATAACTATTTTCAAACTTGCTTTTTGTACTGTCATTTTAATTGTTGGATACTTAGTCTTGAAAAAATTAAATTCTGGTGCC
>PLLX01000021.1:1227-17604 GCA_003141415.1 Bacteroidales bacterium | reverse complement strand
TTTCAGATCACCGTTGCTTTTTTTGTTTCACCAGGGCATTTGAAAAATTACTTGAAAAAGAAAAAATTTCCAATGAAGCAAAAAAATCTTTCACACTTGATATGATCAGGTTATATCAGAACAATTGGGATATGTTTATTGCCCCTGAATTTGCCCGTGAACTTCATAGCATTCTAAAAAGTTATACTCTTAATTCTGATCCTTACAAGAAAGCAAAGAAGGAAAACAATGATCAGGCTCTCCATATGTTTCCTGAATTAGAAGAGATAATACGGCAATCAAAAGAGCCCTTCGGTACTGCGTTGCGTCTCGCGATTGCAGGAAACATCATCGATTTCGCCGCAAATGATAATTTCAATTTGCAGGCAACCATCGACAGATCTCTTACTACTCTTTTTGCCATTGATCATTCAGACCGGTTGAAGAATGCATTAGAGAAAGCAAAAACTGTTCTATATCTGGGTGATAATGCCGGAGAAATTGTTTTGGACAAATTATTTATTAAAACTATTAAGCATCCTAACCTGATTTATGTTGTAAGAGGCGCACCGGTTATTAATGATGCAACAATGGAGGATGCAGAATACATCGGAATGAGTAATATAGCCAGAGTAATCTCAAACGAATGTGATGCCCCTTCCACCATTCTTCATAAATCGGGTAAAACGTTTCAGCGCTGGTTTAAAGAAGCCGACCTTATAATTTCTAAAGGCCAGGGTAACCTTGAAGGATTGATTCCTTTAAATGATGACCGGCTATTTTTCCTTTTAATGGTTAAATGCGACGTCATGGCCGAATTTCTGAATGTAAAGAAAGAAAGTTTTGTTGTTTACAATGCTTCCGTATAAATAATTAAACGGCACTATGTAATCAGATAATAAGTATTTCCATACAATTAATATGAACAATGAAAGACTTATACAAACAACTTGAGAAGGATATCCGCTACATTGAAGGGTTGAAATCATGTTTTAATTGTGGCGTTTGTACTGCAATTTGTCCTGCTGCCCAGGTTAGTGATTATGATCCTCGTATGATAGTTTCTACTGTACAGCAAAAAGATGAAACTGAACTTGAGAAGCTTCTAAAAAGCGACACAATCTGGAGATGCGGTGAATGTCTTTCATGTAAAACCAGATGCCCTCGTGGAAACACACCTGGTTACATTATTCAGGCATTACGGGCGCTATCTATCGAAACAGGAATGTTTACTGAAAGCCATCAGGGAAGAAAACAATTGGCCATTAAACGTACTGTAGGAGATCATATACTTAAATATGGGTATTGCGTACATATTGATGAAGTTGATAATGACATGTACCCCGAACAGGGACCTGTATGGAAGTGGATGAGGGAGAACAGGGAATCTATGCTGGAACGTCTTGGAACAAGCTATAAAAAGAACCAATCCGGAACCCTTCGCAATACATCACAGGAATCGCTTGACGACCTGAAAAAAATATTTGATGAGACAGGCGGCACCAAGCGATTGGAGAAGATCGAAAAAGATTCCTCCGAAAAGGCAAAAGAACTAAATATCGATTTCAAAGAAGGGAAAGATGATTATTTCAATTATCTGTACAATGAATAATTATTACAAATACTTCATTATTAAATAAATTGGCTGATGAAGACAAGGAAAAATACAATATGGTCAGCCTATCAGAAAGAGATAGCAGATGATCATTATTACTTTGCCAGAAGTTGTATAAGGCAGAACTTTTTCCCGGCTGCAGAAAATTTATATATTGACATTCTCCGGAATGTTCTGGGGAAAAACATCTATGATGACTCGCGGCAAACCACCTGTACAGGAATTGCCTATCATTCGGGATTGATACCTCTTGAAACTACTATGACTGTTATTGCCCGTCAGTTTGCCCTGATGAATGAAGCAGGATATGAAAATTTTGTTGTCTCTTGTGTAACCTCCTTTGGGCTCTATGTTGAAACTCTGGAGACATGGAAGCATTTCCCGGAAACAGAAAAAGAAACACGTGAAGCATTAAAACGGGCTACTGGTATGACCTTTGCAATACCAAAAAATATTGTACATGCCAGCGATGTTATCTATAAGTTTCGCAAAGAGATAGCTGAAAAAATAATATTGCAATTGAAAAATAAAAGTACCGGAGAACCTCTTAAAATTGTTGATCATATAGGCTGTCATTATGCCAAGATATTTCCACAGGAGGGTATTGGAGGTGCTGAATATCCTTATGTACTTGCAGGATTAATTGATGAATGGGGAGGTCACCAGGTTGACTATCCCGAACGGCGTCACTGTTGCGGTTTCGGATTCAGACAATATCTGCTTAAATCAAACAGATCTTACTCTATAACTAACTCAAAAAAGAAACTCGATTCGATGCTCCCTTATAAACCGGATCTGATCATAGCCAACTGCCCGGGTTGTACTTATTTCCTCGACCGCTGGCAATATGTAATTGGCGAAATGGAAGGGAAAACTTATGCAGAAAATGGGTATGGCATTCCGGTATTAACTTATGAGGAACTTGCAGGACTCCTTTTGGGGTGCGATCCATGGGATATAGGTTTACAAACTCATCAGGTAAGTGTTGAGCCTTTACTTGATAAGCTTGGAATTATTTACGATCCCGGCAAAAAATATAAGGGACGGAACGGAGAGGATATTGGAATGCCGGAGAAACCACAAGTACTCAGATGCTACTGATAAAAATATTACTATTATTTTAAATTTATTTGATACTTGAATTATATGTTCAACCGGATATAAGAAACGATAAATGCTTCTGCAATCTTTGAAACAAAGCTGCTGCAGAATATGATACAGATCTTAATATCAGCAAAAACAGATAAAATCTTAAACAGAGATTAATTATGAGTCAATTATTCGAAAAAATCCCCATGGAAGGGGTAAAAAACATTATAGTAGTTGCATCAGGCAAAGGTGGCGTTGGTAAATCAACAGTTGCTGCCAACCTTGCTATTGCCATGGCACGAAACGGATATAAAACAGCCCTTGTGGATGCTGATATTTACGGACCATCAATACCAAGGATGTTCGGTATTGAGGATGCTAAACCTGATGTAACAGCATTTGGAGATAAGGATATGATTTTCCCGATTGTGAAGTTTGGAGTAAGTATCATCTCAATAGGTTTTTTCATTGACCGTAATCAGTCGCTGATCTGGCGTGGACCNNGATTATATGTTTGTTGACTTCCCTCCCGGAACAGGTGATATTCAATTGACAACTATTCAGAAACTTAATCTGGCCGGAGCTATTATCGTTACCACACCCCAGGAGATAGCGCTCAATGATGCACGAAAAGCTACATCAATGTTTACCAATCCCGATTTAAAAGTTCCTATTCTGGGAATAATTGAAAATATGTCGTGGTTCACTCCCGAACAGCATCCCGACGAAAAGTATTATGTTTTTGGAAAAGGGGGAGGTCATAAATTAGCCATTGAATATGATACATTTCTGCTGGGTCAGATCCCTCTGGTTATGGAGGTCGGAGAGGCAGCAGAGAAGGGGCTGAGTATCTTCAGCCAGACAAATAAACTGGTTATTGAATCGTTTGAAAAAATCGCAAAGTTAATTATATCTAAAACTGAAATTAAATCCTGAAGCTCGTCGGATTGTCTGTTGATGATCTTAACAGCCATATTGCATGGCTGCAATCTTTGCACTCTACCCGTCTGACTGCTGGTAATAGGTTTGGTTAATTTTAATATTTTCATAAAAGATTTTTAACTAAAAAAATATACATGAACGAATTTGATTTAAAAGCGGCTGAATGGGACAATAACCCTGTAATATGGGACCGTGCTAAAGCCATTGCAAAAGAAATTAAAAGGCTTATTCCGTTGAAAAAGCAGATGACTGCACTTGAGTTTGGTGCAGGTACCGGAGTAACAAGTTTTATCCTCAGTGATTCTTTAAAAGAGATAACTTTAATGGATAATTCACTGGAAATGGTAAAAGTGATGAATAACAAGATAAAGGCATCAGGGGCCGAAAATCTTAAAACTTTAAATTTCAATCTTGAAAAGTCCGATCTGAAAGATAAAAAGTTCGATTTTATCTTTAACCAGATGGTTCTTCATCATATTAATGATATTGATAACATTTTCAGGAAGTTCTATAATCTGCTTAATCCGGGCGGGTTTCTGGCAATTGCGGACCTCTATACCGAAGATGGTTCTTTTCATGGTGAAGGTTTTACTGGTCATAATGGCTTTGAAATCGAAAAATTATCAGCCAGAATAGAAAAACAAGGATTTACAGATATCAGTCATCGTAAATGCTATACTATTAACAAGAAAGTTTCTGAGACAGTTACAAAACCATTTAATGTTTTCCTGATAATTGCAAAACGTCCTTAATATCATTATTACAGGCTCAGTGAGCATTCAGAAGGTAATTTAAGCTTTTCGGGAATATGTTAATTTTTATTTGGATTATGAACGCAGGTTCATTATCTTTACAAAAAATAACAATCATGAATGCTTCTGTTCTCATTAAAGTATTTTTTGTCCTTCCGTTATTGCTTTTTGTCGATTATATCTTAATGGCAATATTGGGATGTACTACGTGCCTTTTTGGCTTTGGAGAAAGATTTTACTGCGGCTCTTTTTGTCTGGCAGGGAAAATAATTCTAGCTTTGTCAGCGATATTCTTTGGATATCTCATCTTCCCCGAACTCAAAGCGATCTTCAAACTAAAAAAACATGGCGCGTCCGCATAAAAGCAGGAAGATTTCCAACCCTCCTAAAATGAAGGGATTTAAGCCCTATGGAATGCCAATGTGCAAAATCGAACCAGTCATCTTGAAATTAGAGGAGTACGAAAGCATAAGATTAGTGAATTACGACAGACTTCCTCAGGATCAGGCAGCTGTTCAGATGAATGTATCCCGCCCCACTTTTACACGTATTTATAATAGTGCATTAGAACAAATTGCAAAAGCATTTATTGAAGGAAAAGCAATTGAGATTGAGGGCGGAAATTATGAAATGGATAAAGAGTGGTACAGGTGCCGAAAATGTTACAAACTGATAGAGGGGTTGGAAAATCACACCAAATGTAAAAATTGCACACTTTATGGAGAAAATGAACTGATAAAATTAAATTAATTAATTAAAAAAAATGGCAGTAACATTCGACGGGGGCAAAGTAATTACAGCACACTTAAACGGTCACATTATAAAAACTGACCAATCTATAAAGAGTGGCGGTCAGAATTCAGCTCCAGCACCTTACGATTTGTTTTTAGCATCAATAGGCACATGTGCCGGTATCTATGTTAAATCGTTTTGTGATCAGCGCGAAATTCCATCAGAGAATATCCAAATAATTCAATCTATGGGATTCGACAAGGAGACGAAATTACCATCCAATATCAGACTGGATATACAACTGCCATCTGATTTTCCAGAAAAATACAAAGCTGCAGTTATTAATTCTGCTGAATTATGCGCTGTGAAAAAAACAATAAATAATCCTCCAAAATTTGAAATAATTACCACAATAAAATAAAAAAAATGAAAATTGCAGTTCCAGTAACAAAAGAAAACCAGATTGACAGCCATTTTGGTCATTGTGAATCGTATGGCGTATTTACAATATCTGATAAAAATGAAATAGCCGAAATTAAGAGTGTCGAATCACCGCAAGGATGCGGTTGCAAGTCTGATATAGCATCTGTACTTGCCTCAGATGGTGTTTCAATAATGCTTGCAGGCGGTATAGGAGGAGGAGCCATTAACGTGCTAAATAATAGCGGAATAGAAGTTATCAGAGGTTGCTCCGGAGATGCCACAGAAGTTGTAAAACTCTATCTGTCTGGATTAATAGAAGATAGCGGTAGCAGTTGTCACCAACATGAAGCTCATCAGGAGAGTGGCCATTCTTGCAGCCATAATTAGTACTACATCTCCAAACTTATGCAGGCCTGATTAAAAACATGTTTTTAATCAGGCTTTCAAATATTTACAATAATATCAATGTTTTTCTTAAAGTGTATAAAATCAAACTATTTTTATGCAGTGAACGTTTTTATGCTCTTATATTGATATAGGAAGGATATGCAAATAATTCCATGCAAACCTCTTAGTCAAATCTGGCTTAAAGCTTCAGTAATCGGAAGTATATGGTCATCAATTGAAATAATTCTCGGGAGTTTTCTTCATAACCTGAAGATTCCGCTCTCAGGAATGATACTTTCATTTATAAGTGTCTGGTTACTAATTTCTTTTCTTCAGGTATGGAAAGAAAATGGTCTTATAATGAGGGCCGGCATCATCTGCGCCCTTATGAAGTCCATTTCTCCCAGTGCACTTATCCTTGGGCCAATGATTGGTATTTTCACGGAAGCAATCCTTATTGAATTATTCATACTCATGTTAGGTAAAAACCTGATTGGCTATATGATCGGAGGAGCATTCGCTGTACTTGCCACTCTTATACAAAAACTTGTCAGTCTATTGATACTTTATGGTTTTGACTTCATAAAAATCTTATCTGACCTTTATTTATTTGCAGTTAAACAGATTGATTTAGAACATTTAAGCCCGACATTTCTGATAATATTAATAATATTCATCTACATCATTACAGGAATGGCAGGAGCAATCGCCGGATATACAACCGGACTAAAATATCTTAAAACCAAAAGCTTTTCTGACNNCCACATTTCATTGCTGCCATAGTATCCTCAGTTACCTACATAGGATTTTGCATTTTGAAATATAAAAACTCATTAAAGAGGTTGAAGAAAGTATCGTTTTGGATGAGCTTCATGATTATAACTTTTGCTGCAGCATTTCTCTGGAATGGATTCTCACATGGCGCATTCTTCAGTATGGATGGACTTATAATTGGACTAAAGATGAATGCACGTGCAATAATAATTGTTATCGGATTTGCCTCACTAAGTGTTGAGCTTAAAAACCCGGTAATAAAATCTCTATTGTACCACAGAGGTTTTGCAAGCCTTTATCAATCGTTAAGTCTCGCGTTCTCTGCTTTACCCTTTTTTCTTTCCAATCTCTCAAAATCAGAAAATAAGAAGAAAGGCATATCTGGAATATCCTTTCATGGATTATTAGGTCAGGCGGAAGCTTTGTTAAATATATTTGAAAAAGAGCATCTGCTACGACCCGAGGTAGTAATTATCGCCGGAGAAATTCACCAGGGTAAAACAACTTTTGCCCAAAAGATCGTAGCTGATCTTCTTGAACAGAATATCAGGATTGCCGGATTCCTTTCTATAGGAATAAATGAGAATGGTATACGAACAGGATTCAATCTTACCGATATTGGATCTTCAAGACAGATCGAACTGTGTTCAGATAAAAAAAATGAAAAGCGGCTTAAATTCGGGAGGTACTATTTTAATTCAGATGCTATATCATTAGGGAATGAGATTCTTAGCTCAAACAATCTTTCTGATAAACAACTGATTGTTATTGATGAAGTCGGGCATCTTGAATTAAACGGTCAGGGTTGGAGCAATGCAATTGAGAATATTATCAGGAGCAATACAGTGCCACAACTTTGGATTGTCAGGAAAAGCCTGGTACAAAAAAGTACCAGGAGATGGAATATAAGTAATGCTTATGTATTCGACATAACTGAAAGCAGTATCCAGGAGGTGGAAAATAAACTTACTGAAATAATTTCTAATTCAATTCCTTTGCAATAGCCATGGCTGCAATTGTCCCATCAGCTACTGCCGTTGTTATCTGTCTGTACTTTTTACTGGTAACGTCCCCGACAGCATAGATATCCGATATACTTGTCTGCATATTTTCATCAGATATAATATAACCCCACTGGTCCAGCTTTAAATTATCTTTGAATAGTTCAATATTGGGTTTCATACCAATAAATATAAAAACACCGTCACTGACCAGTTTTGTTTTTTCACCCGTAATCAGGTTTTCAATTTCAGTAACCATTTTATCACCGTCTTTATCAAAAACTCTTGGTTCACTGTTAAATATGAAATTCATTTTAGGGTTGGCTAATAACTTCTCCTGTGCTTTTTTATTAGCCGTAAGCTTCTCGAACTGATGCACAATTGTCACTTTACTTGCAAAACGGCTGATGAAATCTGATTCTTCAACTGCGGAATTTCCTCCCCCTATTACTATAACTTCTTTGTTATCGAAAAACTTGGCATCACATGTAGCACAATATGAAATACCCTTCCCTTTATGCGCTTTTTCGCCAGATGCTCCGGTTGAGTTCGGTGTTGTTCCTGTGGCAATTACAATTTTTTTTGCTCGAATTGTCTGAAATTCATCAATAACAACCTCTTTTTTTGCCAGATCCACTTTTGTAATATCGACGGCAACCTTATACACAGTTCCACACAGTTTAGTCTGTTCGCTCATATTATGCGAAAGCAAATACCCGGCCTGTGGTTCAATAAAACCGGGGTAATTTGATACTTCATGAGTAGTTGATACCTGTCCCCCAGGCAATGCAATATCAACGAGTACAGTGTTTATTTTCGACTGACAAAGGTATAATCCTGCAGTCAGTCCACCCGGACCTGCACCGAGTATAATAACATCATATTCTGAAACTGAAGGCTTAATCTTCGATTTAATTTCCTTCAACCTGTTATCAGACAGCATAAGATCCAGATTGTGGATAATATCACTTCTTTTTATACCTCCGGTTAATCTTTGTCCGATTTCGTTGCCTTCATTAAAGAATAATAAAGTCGGGGATGATTTGACACCAAGTTTTTCAGCCAGTTCCCTGTTTTGCTGACGATAGATTTTGAGGAACTTTATATCTTTTCCATATAGTTTTGAAAGATCCTCAAATTTCGAAGCCAACGCTTCACAGGGAGGACATTCTATTGAATAAAAGTCAAGTATTACCTTACCGCCCTGTAAAACTTCCAGGTCAAATTCTGTTGAATTAATTTCTTTCATCGAAGTGTTTTTTCTTTTATACCTTATTATTTATAATCATTGAAATATGCAGAGAATCCAATTTCCAGAAGTTCTTTCACCGGACGACAATCTGTAGAACAGATGTTACCTGTTCTGTTTTTTGCTACAGAACCACATCCACCACCGCAGGCTAACTGAACATTGCATTCCTTACATTCTTCAATTGAAGTAATGTCGCGTCTTTTCCATTCGTCAATAAGTTCAGTATTCCTGGTGACTGAAGGGTAGAAGGTTCCAATTGATTCTTCATCTTTACCTACTGTAGCAGTGCACGGATAGATTTTACCGGTATAATCAAATGCCCATTCGGTTTTACAAGCCGGGCAAGAATCAAAAAGCGGGTCGGGAAGGTCCCCGTTTTCAAAGAGAAATTTAGCGACTGAGTAAGCCGGTCTATAAAATTGAAGAATATGGGGATGCTGTCTGACAAGGTCAAAAATTCTTTCAAACAGAGAGATCCTGCTGAAAAGTTTATCGTTTGCTGATTGACAATGATGTAATTCGTAATTCCGTCCAATTTGAGTTTTGAACCAGGGACTATTTGTCCAGCTTCTGTCTATCGCAAGCTGAGCCAATTCAGGCAGGTTGTTTATATTTTCCTTATCAGCAACCATACGAAGATTTATTGGAATCTGACTTTCCAGGCATGCATCAATTCCTCTTACAATCCTATCGAAGGTACCTGCCCCACCTTTAAGGAAGCGACGCTTGTTATGTATGGCTTCAGTACCATCAAGAGTCACTTGTATCTCACGGATTTTACCACTTTTAAGAATAGAAATATATTCTTCAAGGGTATAGCCATTGGTTACGATACAGATTTCAAGATTTGATTCATTGGCATTTTCAATAAGGTGTTTAAGGAGCAATTTCTGCTTTGGATTGTTAAGCAGTGGTTCTCCGCCAAACACAGTAATGTATTTTTTTCTGCCTGCAAATTCAGATTGAATATACTGGAAAAAGGAATCAATCAATTCAATGCTGAGTTCTTGTTTAGGATTATTGTATTGATCCTGATAACAATAACTGCATGCAAAATTGCAGCTATAGTTTGTTATGAAGAAAAGTTGAATCTCATCTTTATCGCGGGAGTTAATAAAATCGAGATACTTTTGCCTATAAAGCCTGGCTTCTTCATCTGAATCCATCAGGTATCCTTTGCCTGCCAATTCTCGTACAAAATCATCATAAGGGAAATTATTGTCATTCTGAATTGCTTTTACCTTTTCAGCATCTTCTGAACTAAGAATATCAGCACTTCCGGAAAGAAGATTCATTATGAAATAATTTTCAGATTCCCTGATTTTTGAAAATATATTATATCTGGAATAAATCATTTTTATAGATTCTATTTGACTTGCCAGTAATTGAGAATTTCCAGGCAAAGGATGATGCAATTGAGATGGATTTTAAACTAATCGTGGCAACCGACGACAGTCTTTGATGTTTTAGCACAACACTGGGCCACTTTTGCGTTTGTTCTGGTTTCTTTCTTTTTAATTAAACTTTTCATAATTCAAAATTTGGATTTGAGTTAATAATCTGATCTGATTCTATTTAATAAGTAATATGTTGTTGATTGTTCTGACTATTGTTTCTTTTGGAATAAACCCCATTGATGCCTGCGGTTTTCCTTTTGCAGGAATAAATAGCAAAGTTGGCAATCCTGAAATCCCAAGATGCTGTGCAAGAATTTTTTCTTTGTCAGTATCTACCTTGTATACAACTATTTTCCCGGAATATTCCTGTGCAATTTCTTCAACCAATGGGGATAACTGCTTACACGGAGGACACCATGATGCATAAAAATCGATTATGGCCGGTTTTGTACCTTCGTATTTCCATTCTTTATTTTTATCGTAGTTATAAACCATTTGTTTGAAAGTCTCATTTGTCAGATAAACGATGGTTACCTTACTATCACCTTCTTTGATTGTGTTTACTGGATTACCTGCCGTTATACTTGTTATTAAAAATAACTTCAATAATGCTGTCAGGGAGAATAACCTTTTTATGTTCTTTTTCATTTTAATTATTAATAATATGTTACTATACCGTGAATTATTAGCGGATTATAATTTTGGTTTTGTGCCAGCTATTGTCCAGCTGGCAACCAGAACTTTGCCTTTTTCGTAAGGTTCCGACTCTTCAATAATTCTGATCGATGAGAATCCCGCATTATGAAGATGTTCCAGATATTCATTTCTGGTAACAGATCCGGCCCAGCATTCAGCGATGGCAACAGGGTCGTTTTTATATTCCTCAGGAACCTCTTTAATGGAATAAATGTCGCTGATTGCGAATCTGCCTCCTGGTTTAAGAATGCGGAATATTTCATTCCAGACTGCTTGTTTATCGGATGAATGGTTAAGGGTGCAATTTGAAATAACCAGATCTGCCCTGTTGCTCTTTAAATTTATTTTTTCAAGAGTACTATGAATAAACTCAACGTTACTGATACCTAATCGTTTCGAGGTGTCAACTGATTTCTTTATCATTCCTTCCGAAATGTCAATTCCATAAACATAACCTCCGGCTCCAACGATCTCGGCAAGTCTGATAACATCCGTTCCACGACCGCTACCGAGATCCACACAAACTTCATTTGATTTAGCTTCAGAATGATTCACAGCTCCACCACATGAAAGACAACATGTCGTTTCTGCCAGGTCACTATACCTTTTATTTATTTCTGTATAATTCATGTCAAAATTTTTATTCAATATCACTTTTGCTTGGAGGTGTAGTGGATCTGAGACAGGGAGAGCTGGTTAAAAAAAAAGCCTAAAAAGCTTCCCATTAATATACTGCTCACAGGATTACTTGTAATTGCGCATGAACCTGATTTACATCCTACAAAATAGAAAAACAGAAATCCACCTAACCCTCCAATTAGAATACCAAGGAATGGTTTCCAGAAATACCATGATTTTAAGAACTCTTTTACTGATTTTGGCTTTGGTATATTGCTGCAATTTGGGTCCATAAAAATGTAATTATGTATATATATCGATGTAAAGATAATTAAAAAATTTATAAATCGCAATAGTATCACCTAAATCTTTTTGATATCACTGCAATTATTTTTATCTTTGCCCTTAAATACATTGATAATGAGTGCGATTTTCAAAAAAGAATTATCTGGGGAACAATTGAATGAACTGTTTCAAAGTGACGAAAAATGTTTTGAATTTCTTGCTGATCTGAAATGGAGCAATGGATTCGAATGCCGGAAGTGTGGAAATACTAACTTTTGTCCTGGTAAAACAGCTCACTCCCGAAGATGTACAAAATGTAAAACAGAAGAGTCCGCCGCGGCTGGCACCATCTTTCATAATTGCAAGTTTCCGGTCCATAAGGCTTTTTATATTGCTTATAATGTTTGCAAAGGGAAAGAGGATCTTTCGACATATGAGTTCGCACGACGTTTATCTTTACGTCAAATGACGTGTTGGAATTTTAAGACTAAAATTCAACATGCCATAGGTGAAATGAATTCCTTAAGTGAAAATGAAAAATTATCAATCCAAAAGATTCTGACCAGCTGAAACTAAATCACTTGACAATATATATGTTTCAGATTATCACGAACCAAATGAATTAATAATTTTTGTAATAGTCTGTTGTGTTTAAGGGAGAATCATCTGTTGGAATAATTAATCAGAACACCATGTGCCTGTTTTCATGATAGCATCATTATACAGACAGATGGTGCTCCAGATTAATCACAACATGCCAATAATCTATAATATTTTAATTTCTGAATTTATAACTGAAATATGTCCCATTGGGTTGCATCCCATCAATTGATGAAAGGAATTCGCCACCAGAGGTTGCTTCTCTTATTTCAGAAGCATTATTTACCTTTCTCCCGTTTATTGTAGAAATTATGGTTCCATTTTTAAGTCCAATATCCTTTAATTTTCCTTCACCAACACTGGTGACTTTTGTTCCGGAATCAATTGAATATTTTTCCTTCTCCTGTGAAGTGAGGGGTATTAGTTTGGAACCAAAAACTACTTCACCTGTGCTTTCCAGAACAACTGTAGTGGTACCATCGACATTTTTGAGTTCAACCGAGGCTGTATTCTCCCTGGCATTCCTGAAATAGGTTATATTTATCTGATCTCCCGGATGGTGCTGTGCTAATGTTTCCTCAAGCTGTGCAGGGGATCCAATATTTTTATCGTCGATTTTTATAATTACATCTTTTGCTTTAAGTCCGGCATTTGCAGCAGCACCGTCCGGAACAATGGATGCAATGTATGCCCCGCTTACATTTTCGAGTTTTACTGACTGGGCAAACTCTGAAGTGACTTCCCGGATAGTTATTCCCAAAAAGGCTCTTTGTGCTTTTCCATATTTCTGCAGATCAGCTACGGTTTTTTTAACTATATTTATCGGAATGGCGAATGAATTGCCTGAGTAAGTTCCGGTTGGTGAAATTATTGCGGAGGTGATTCCTACAAGCTCTCCCTTGGTATTAACCAGTGCTCCTCCGCTGTTTCCCATATTAAGGGCAGCATCTGTCTGAATAAAAGATTCAAGTTTATAACTGCCATCCATGCCAAGACTCCTGCCTTTTGCACTTACTATCCCTGCTGTAACTGTTGAAGTAAGGTTAAAAGGATTTCCTACAGCCAGTACCCATTCTCCGAGCTTCAGGTTATCTGAATCGCCAAATTTTATTGCAGGCAGGTTTTCTGCATTAATTTTGATTAATGCAAGATCTGTATCAGGATCTCTTCCGACGATTGTAGCAGTATACGATTTATTATTATTAAGAGTCACCTGAATAGAATCTGCTCCGTCAACTACATGGTTGTTGGTTACTATATATCCATCAGGAGAAATGATTACGCCCGACCCGAAACCAGTAACTTTTCTTGGTTCTTGTTTCATATTGTTTTCACCAAAAAACTGAGAGAACGGATTGTCAGATCTATCTTCATTAGCAATAGTTGATCTTACCCTGACGTGTACAACTGCCTGAACGCATTGTCCGGCAGCATATGTGAGGTCAACGGGTCCATCAGGAGCCTGCATAGAAGTTAAAACAACCGGGCCAGTCCTTTCAATCGGACTGTAATTCTGGTTTGTTAATGGTTGCCTTGAACTGACATTTATATGTGAGTACACAAATAAGGTACTTGCAACGCTAAAGATTGCTACCAATAATGCAGTTAAAAAAAAATTTGTTTTCATGATAATTTATTTTAATTACTTTTCATATTATTTACTTCTTCCAATTCTGTAAAGATAAACCATTTGAATGCCGAATGTCATTCATTAACAATAATTTAACCATTGATTAAGAAACAATTAACTATAAAATCTCTCGATGAATATTTACTTATTCATTCATCTTTCAATATCTGAAAGGTGAAAATTCAGGCTTTCAATATGTAGTGGAAAGAAGTTGTTGTGAACCGGATAATAGATCAAATTGATTTGAATTAAAGACTTCCCGGGATGCTGAAGAGCCTTTAAGGATTTTGCTTAATAATGGCAATCGGAATGAAGGTAGAGCTGGAAATCACAATCTACCCTATAATTAATTCTCCCGTCAGTTTACCGATTTTAGCAGGAATTTCCCAGTAAAAAAGTTGATTTATCACAGCATTTTGCTCTTTTTCCGTACAGCCAGTTATCAGGACTGTTCCGTTAAAATAATTTGCAACAAAGTTGTCCCTGCCACGGTCGGCAATATGTATAACACTTTCCACCTCAGATACTTTTATGAATTTCCAAACAACAATATCCTTATCTGTAACTTTTAAAGCTCTATGATGGGTTAAAGTTCTTTCCATATAGGATAAGTATCTTTGCTTATGAAAACCCTTTGTTTTGTTGAGGAAGAGGTACAGGTTATTATTTTCAATTATTGTTCGTCCTTTATAAAATGGAGATTTTATATCTACTGCTATAAAGTAACTGGTTGTATCAAAGTCATTCAAAACCTGATTATAAAAGGGTGAATTCATATTTGTACACGCAGTAAACTGATTATTCAATATTATAAAGAGCACAGAAATCAGCACTGGAATTCCGTAATGCTTTCTGCTTATCGATTTCATGCAATAAATTCTGCTTTTAAGGCCAGGTTCAGTATTGATAGCAATATTTGTCTTCATATAATTAAAATGTTATAAGCATAGATTCATCTGAACAATTTTAAAAATCTGCTCAACTCATAATTTTTTATTAAAACAATCTAATCTTCAATTTTCCTATTTTAGGGTTAGATTTTTTTCAATGCGTTTTTCCTGTTTAAGTACTAATTTTAGGTAGAAATAAATTGTTTCCACCGATGGAAATTATACAAAAGCAAAAACCTTCTTTTATTGATTTGTTCCTGACATTCCTCTGGATGGGACTAACTGCTTTTGGGGGGTTAGCAATGTTTGCACATGTAAGAAAATACATAGTGGATAAGAAGGGATGGCTGGATGAAAATACTTTTGACTCTGGTCTTGCTCTTTGTCAGGTTATTCCGGGAGCTATTATAATGCAGTTAGTGGCATATATAGGATTGAAACTGAAAGGTATCAGGGGTGCTTTAGTTTGTTTTATCGGATTTGGACTTCCCGCTTTTCTTATCATGTTTATTTTATCCGTCTTATACAAACATTCCAGAAACATATCGGGAGTTGAATTAGTATTAACCAGCTTAAGAGTTATTATGGTTGCTATTGTTGCAAACGCAGCTTACCTCTTTGGCAAAAAGAATTTCCGGACCGTAAATGACTGGATTATTGCAGCTATTGCCGCAGGTTTGTTCCTGACCAGGTTACATCCTGCTTTGGTATTATTGTTTGCCGGACTTTTAGGTTTTATTTTGTCAAGTAAGGAACTGCGTATATCCGAAAAATCAGTGAAATCAAAAACCTTCTGGTTCTTTCTGCTGGCACTGTCTTTAACAGGAATAAGCATATTATCTCTTTTCATCCTTTCCAAAGGATATTTTACATTGGCAACATTAATGTTAAGGATTGATCTCTTCTCATTTGGAGGAGGATTGGCTTCAATGCCAATTATGTACCACGAGTTGGTTGATTTATACGGATGGTTTGATGCACATACATTTATGGATGGCGCAATTCTGGGTCAGGTAACACCAGGTTCTATTATTATTGCTGCGACATTCTTTGGCTATATGCATTTTGGTATTATAGGAAGTATCCTGGCAACAATATATGTTTTTACCCCATCATTCCTAATCCTTATGGGTATAATTCCTTTTTTTGACAAACTGCGAACTTACCCTCAGTTCAATAAAGTAATAAATGGACTTTTATGTTCTTTTGTAGGTTTACTGGTGATAGTAACTTATCGCTTTACGATAGGTATTCACTGGAATCTCGTTAATATATTGCTTGCCCTTGCGGCGTTTATATTATTGGTCCGCAAAGT
>PLLX01000021.1:0-1119 GCA_003141415.1 Bacteroidales bacterium | reverse complement strand
ACAACAAAGATTGCTGACAAGGCCAGAAGTATTATTGCCAGGACACCCGAAATTACATGAGTAAAATACAATACAACCACTACGACAGCAACCAGTATCCTGATTGTTTTGTCAAATGTTCCCATGTTTTTTTTCATCTCAATTTTGTTTGTTTCTATTTTAAACATTAATTATTTGATTGTTACGTTTTCTAATTTTTTTTCGATAAACTGCTTTGGCAAACATATACAGAAGGGATTTTCATATTAATCTCTGCATTATTTTATTTTGGTTTTCAGTGATTTTCCAATCAAACAAAATTTCATCAAGTTTATGCGAAAAAACGTTTTTATTTTCGATGCTTTGAATGAAGCGTTTATATATATCCGGTGTTATTTCGAACTGCTTAATCAACTTGTCTGATGTGTAATTGACTTTATCGATATGCTGAGGATCAAACATACACTTTTGAGCCATTAAAGGACAGGTCACAACGTCTCTCTTTATTCCAAACTCAAAGAACATTCCACATTTTGAACAGAAGTATTTTCCAACTTCTCTTTCTCCCAAAATATCAATAAAATCAAGATTCAATTCTTGTTCCACGTTGAAAATCCCTTTTAAATGTTCCAGACTTCCGAGAAGTAATTCTTTAATTTTGTCCTTCTCCCAGTTCTTGCCGGCATCCATTAAAACGAAGGTAATGGATTTTTCATTTATTCTTTGAGCAGTTTCACAACCTGTCAATATGATAATAAAGCTTTTAATAGTTTGTAATGGTTGTTGGTTCGAAATATCAAACTTCCACTCTTTTAAGAAATCAAGATAAATTTTTGCCAGATTTTTACCCTTTTCCTGAAAATTGTCAGTTATTATCTCACTCAAAATTTTCTGTGGGATCTTAGGATAAAATAATCCGAATTTTTCAAGAGCTTCCGTAGATTCAGGTGCCAGGTTCTCAACTGCAATAGGGGTATTGACACACATGCCTGTCATATATGGACATTCGGGTTTATAGAGCACAAAGAATTTCTTGCAAGTCACACACCAATAGTGATTTGATTCTGACTTACTTCCAACAGGTAAAGAATTAATTTTATTCTTTATCATCTCCATACGGGTCATTTTGTTGTTTTCCAT
>PLLX01000150.1 GCA_003141415.1 Bacteroidales bacterium | reverse complement strand
CCTTTGTGAAATAATTAACAATTAAAATCAATCGTTATGGAAAAGAAAAAATTATGTATTGGGTTATATTCTGGTAGCGTTGATAAACTTACTGCTGCAGGAATTATTCTTAGCGGTGCTGTAGCCGATGATATGCATGTCGACATCTATGTTTTATTACAGGGAGCGAGGGCATTCAGAAAAGATATCGGAGATAATCCTGATAAACTGAATATGGCGGAGAATGCCGATTTGAAAGCTGAGTTTTTACAATCATTAAAAAACCTGAAAGTAAAAACATGGGTTGAATTTTTCAGAGAATGCAAAACAATCTCAGAGGTCAAAATTCATATTTGCGGTCTTGCCGGGAAAATCTGGGGAGCAGAGAAACTTGAAGACTTTATCGACATCGCCGACGATATATGCGGTATCAGTGCATATATTACAGCAACTCAGGAAGCTGATGTAAATCTGTTTATTTAAAAACGAACAAAAAATCTATTAAACTTTTTTTAAACAATCAACCTGCGAAGGCTTAAAATTAAATAATGCAAGAAGAAATAAGTAATCAATTAAAGCAAATTCAGGAGCAGGTAGAAACATTAAAGGAAAAGGTCAGGTTTCTTGAGGATTCAAAAAAAGATCAACTATCCATAGCAATTGTCTCCGGCGACATGGATAAAATTCTGGCTGCAATGGTTATCTCTCTCGCTGCTGCTGCAATGGATACTAAGGTAAGACTGTTTTTCTCCTTCTGGTCACTCTCAGCACTGAGAGATAATAAGAAAAAAGCAATAAATAAAGATTTAATATCCAGAATGTTCGGCTTAATATTACCAAAAGGTCGAAATAAGCTTAAATTATCTAATATGAATATGGGAGGTATGGGACCAATGATGATTAAACACCTCATGAAAAAACAATGTGTTCTTTCCCTTGACCAGATGTTCAAAGAAGCCGGGGACCTCGGGATTGAGATTACTATTTGCGAGATGTCAATGAATCTGATGGGATTTAAAAAAGAAGAGATGATTGACTATCCTCAATTAAGGTATGCCGGAGCTGCAACCTTCGTTTCTGAAGCTGGCGAAAGCAGTATTCAGTTGTTTATCTAGCTTTCAATTTTTATCACAAATTAAAATTTATAACTATGACACACGAAGAATTAAAAACAGTACAGGTAACGAAATCAGTTGATGCACGCGGTACTGCTTGTCCGGGACCACTGTTGGAGGCCAAAAAAGCAATTGGTACCATAAAATCAGGTGATATTATGGAAGTATTGTCAGCCGATGAAGGAACAAAGGTTGATATCCCAAAATGGTGTACCAAACAGGGTAATGAATATCTGGGAACAATTGAAGAAAGTGGTTTCTTCAAAATTTATCTGAAAAAGAAATAACATATTAAGCAGCAGGTATGAAAATAAAAAGTGCCAGGATACTGGTATTTTCTACTGAAAAAATATCTGATCCAGCTATCGATATGGCTGGATTACTTAAACTGCATTACCCGCCAACGGTTTATACAATCTCAATTCCATGCTCCAGCGGTGTAAAATCAAGATGGATTTTACATGCCTTTGAAAAAGGGTTTGACGGGGTTTTTATTGCAGCTGATGGAAGCGATTGTCCCTATGGAGAATCTTGCACTGAAAAAACAGGTAAGATAATCGGCCGGACTCATGAATTGATGAAAGCAATGAATATAGAGCCGGCAAGGCTGAGAATGGCTGCAATTTGCTCAGTTTGCAGTGAATCCTTTGTGAAACAGATGAAAAGCTTCAATGAATATTTACTAAAGAATTCAAACAATTAATTATGCCTGAGAAAATAATAAATGCCTCTTATGATGCACTTGTTATCGGTGGGGGAATTGCCGGTGGTGAAGCTGCTTTAAACTTGGCTAACAATGGATTTAAAGTATTAATTGTAGAAAAAGATCTTTCTATTGGGGGCAAGATGATCTTGCTTAGTAAGGTATTTCCTACTCTGGACTGCTCTGCATGTATAACTACACCAAAAGTATCGGAAATATCACGTCATAAGGATATTACAATTTTTACCGAAAGTGAAGTTAAATATATCGTAAAAACCGGGGAAAAAAGTTTCAATGCGCAAGTTATCAGAAATCCGCGCTACGTTATTACAGAGGATTGTACAGGCTGTCAGTTATGTGAGCAGGCGTGTCCAGTGATTGTCAGCGATCAGTATCAATATAACCTTGTTGGACGCAAAGCTGCATTTATTCCATTCAGTATTGCCAGTCCGAGGGTAGCTGCAATAGATATCGAAAACTGTACACTTTGCGGAGCATGTGAAAAGGTCTGCCCTACAAAATGTATTGATTTTTCACAGGAAATACAGGAGTATGATCTTGAAATTAAAACTGTTGTAATTGCTACCGGCTTTAAATTGTTCGATCCTCTTTTGATACCGCGTTACGGTTACGGAATCTACAAGAATATAATTACATCAATGCAGATGGAACGTCAGCTCGCCCCTACCCGGCCATTCAATACAATACTAAGACCAGGCGATGGAAAAGTACCTGACAGAATCGCTTATGTTCTCTGCACAGGGTCCAGAGATGTAACCGTTGGTAATCCAATCTGCTCACAGATCTGTTGCATGTATTCAATAAAACAGGCACAATTACTGATGGGGGCTCTACCGATGGCTGATGTTACTATCTATTATATTAATATCAGATCATTTGGAAAAGGATTTGAGGAGTTTTATGATCAGGCAAAAGGAATGGGAGTGAATTTTGTAAAAGGCAAAATAGGGAAGATAAGGGAAAAGGACAATGGTGATCTAATAATGCGGTATGAAGATATTAATGAAAATGTTGTTAAGGAGGCTGAGCACGACATGGTTGTATTATCGGTTGGTGTCCTTCCAAATACCGACAGTGCATCTCTCTTTACAGACGGGGAATTAAAACTCGATCCGTTCAGTTTTGTTTTCCAGTCCGATCCACTTGCAAGCCCGGCAAAAACAAGTATCGAAGGCGTTTTCGTTGCAGGTACTGCTACGGGACCAATGGATATTCCGGATTCCATCCTCTCTGCTGGCGCCGCATCATCTGAAGCAATGAGTTACTTAATCCGTAAATAATGGACAAAAAGATAGGTGTTTATATATGCCACTGTGGCGGGAATATTTCCGATTATGTCGACGTTGAAAAAGTAAAACAATCAGTTGAGAACGACGAGGGGATATTTCTTGTAAAGACCACTATGTTTGCCTGTGGCGATGCTAACCAGAAGGAGATGGTTGATGATATTACCAAAAACGGACTTAACGGGGTAGTTGTAGCATCATGCTCCCCTAAACTTCATCTTATAACCTTCAGGGCAGTAACTGAAAGAGCAAATCTGAATAAATACAATTATGTTCATGCAAATATTCGTGAACAGGCCTCATGGGCTCATTCTGACGATAAATCCGGCGCTACCGAAACAGCGATTCGCTTGGTTAAAGCAGCGATTGCCAAAGTACGTTTAGCGCAACCTCTATTTCCCTTTGTAATCAAATCAAAAAAAGCAGTTGCTGTTATCGGAGGAGGAGTTGCCGGATTAAGAGCAGCAATAGAATTATCTGACATGGGATGCCCTGTGACGCTGATTGAAAGAGAACATTTTATAGGAGGCAGAGTATCCCAGTGGAATTTGCTGTTCACTACCAGCGAAACAGGTAAAGAGTTGGTAACCAAATTATATAATGAAGTTATTGACAGGGAGAATATTACCCTGCACACCGGATCAGAAGTAATTTCAAGCACAGGGAACATTGGGGCTTTTAAACTTAAAATAAAGAAAATACCCAGGTATATTAAACAAGAATGTCATAAGGGTAAACTGCAGGAGGCAATTGATGCCTGTCCCGTAACAGTAGATGATTCCTTTAATTTTAATATTACAGGTAGAAAAGCAATATACCATAATTTCCCAAGCGAATATCCTCAGGAACCTGTAATCGATATTAAGAACTGCACCAGGTGCGGGGAATGCGAAAAGATATGTCCGAGTGTTGACTTCTCCCAGAAAGAAGAGATAATTGAAATAGAGGTCGGTTCCGTTCTGATGGCTACCGGATTCGACTCATATACACCTTCCGATGGAGAATTTGGTTATGACCAATTTGAAAATGTTGTTACACTGCCTCAATTTAAAAGGATTATTGAACTCAATGATAAGAAGCTGATTTTTAAAGGCAAAGAAATTAAAAATATAGCATATATATACTGTGTGGGAAGTCGTCAGATTGAGGGAGAAAACAAGTATTGCTCAAGGTATTGCTGTACTTCTGCAATTTTTGCGGCCATCCACACGAAAAACAAGTTTGAAAATATTAATAACTATCATTTTACCAGGGGAATCAGAACATATGGGAAACAGGAGGTCTTATATGCCGAATCGCTGAAAAAAGGAGACATTTACCTGCAATCGTATGAAGATGATCCTCCTGTTGTAACCACGGTGAATGATAAAACTCTTGTTAGCATTAATGATATCCTGACTTCAAAGAGTAAAATGTCTGTTGAAGCTGATCTTGTGGTGCTTGTTACCGGAATGGTGCCCAGGGCTGATAATTCTGTGGCAGCACTATTCAAACTTCCAAAAGGGCGCGACAAGTTTTTTAATGAGATTCACATGAAACTCCGGCCGGTAGAAACAGTTATCGATGGAGTAACAATCTGTGGAGCATGTCAGGGTCCTAAAAACATTATGGAGTCAGTCAATTCAGCTCTGTCTGCAGCTGCCAAATCATTTTCATACGTCAGTAAGGGAGTATTGGAATTAGAACCGATCATCGCTAAAATTGATAAAGATGATTGTACATGGTGTGGCCAATGTGCAGAAGCATGTCCTTTCGATGCCATAAAAATGGTGAAGGATGAGAAAAAAGACATAGCGGCTATAAATAATTCGGTTTGCAAAGGGTGTGGTATGTGTCTGCCGGTTTGCCCGACAGATGCCATAGATTTAATTGCATATTCAAACAGGGAAATTGAAAGTATGATCGATGCCCTGGCAGGGTAGAAAATATTTTTAAAAAAAACCAAACAAATGGAGATCGAAAAAGGGAAAACATATAAATACCTCAGGGAAAAAAGAGAGATATCTCAGGCAGCAAAGGATAACCTGAAGCAATTCATTAAGATTAAAAAATCAATTCTGGATGCTCTTCAGGAGAGTGATTTAACAATCGATCAATTGACTCAAAAACTCAGTATTCCCAAACATGAGGTTGTTTTTTACCTGATGTCACTTGTTAAATACGGTTATGTGCAAACAGGTGCGGTCGATGATATGGACTCATATTTTTCTTATAAATTAAAAAAATAATGGCTGCGATTAATCCTGAATTCGGAAAAGAATTAAATAGATACGGCGCATTCGATTTCAATGCTTGTTATAACTGTGGTACCTGTACAGCAGTATGCTCTTTATCGACTGAAGAGGATTCTTTCCCCAGGGAAATGGTAAGATTCAGTGTTTTAGGAATGAAAGACGAGATTAAGTCTTCACTGAAGCCATGGTTATGTTATTATTGTGGTGAGTGCTCAACCAATTGCCCGCAGGAAGCCAACCCGGGTGAGTTAATGATGTCGCTGCGAAGATGGCTCACAACGGAATATGACTGGACCAAACTATCAGGTTTATTATACCGGTCGCTTCCACTAACCATAATAGGTTTTATTATTATAGCTATCGGCGTCTTAATATTCAGTGCTTTGGAAAATTTCAATCTCCAGTCAATAATGCATATCGGTCATTTTTTTGAGATAATAGCCATTGCTTCTGTTTTTGGATTTATACTGCTTCCAAATATTATAAGAATGTGGTGGCTGATTATTATGAAACCCCGGATTAAGGTTCCATTAATGAAATATATTACAGGATTCGGAGAGTTAATTGTTCACATGTTTACCCAAAAAAGATCCTTAGGATGTGATAATAATCAGTTAAGATGGTTTGAACATTTTATTCTTGTAATCGGGTACCTTGGGCTACTGTTTACTACCGTTTTTCTTGACTGGTTTTCAAACGATAACCTGTTCGTTATAGTTCTTGGATATATAATGAGCATAATAATATTTATAGTTACTATTGATTTCATGTCGGACCGTATTAAAAAGCAGAAAGAGATGAGCAAGTTTTCACAGCCCTCCGACTGGATGTTTGTTGTCTGGTTGTTTTTAATGGGACTGACTGCATTCATTGTTCGTCTTTTTATCGACACAGGCTTGATCGAACAAAATATCTGGTTATACCTCTTCCATCTTACAATTCTAGTTCAATGGGCCTTAATAATTGTTCCTTTTGGTAAGTGGACTCACTTTTTGTATCGGTCATTTGCCATGTATTTTGCAAAAATAAAAAGCCAATGATTTCAGATCATCGCTGTTTTTTTTGTTTCATCAGGGCATTTGAAAAACTGATTAAAAAAGCAAATATTTCGAATGAAGCAAAAAATTCTTTCACTCTTGATATGATCAATCTGTACCGCAACCAATGGGATGAGCTCATGTCACCAGAATTCTCTCGTGAACTTCACGGAATCCTGAGAAGTTATACTCATAACCCAGATCCATACAGGCAGGAAAAGAAACAAAATAATGATCAGGCTCTCGCTATGATTCCCGATTTAGAAAAGATAGTAGAGCAATCAAATGATCCCTTTAATACTTCTTTACGGCTGGCAATTGCCGGAAATATTATTGATTTTGCCGCACATGACAATTTTAATTTAAAGGCAACAATTGATAAAGCACTTACTGAGGAACTTGCTATTGATCATACAGAACAACTGAAACAAAAATTAAAGAATGCTAAACTTGTCTTATATCTGGGAGATAATGCAGGAGAAATAGTTTTTGACAAACTATTTATTGAAACAATTAAGCATCATGATCTTGTTTATGTCGTCAGGGGCGCTCCAGTTATTAACGATGCCACATTGGAGGATGCTGAATACATCGGAATGAAAAGCACAGCAATAGTAATCTCAAATGAATATGATGCTCCTTCAACCATTGTTCATAAATCAGGAAAAGCATTTCAGGAGTATTTTGAAAAAGCCGACCTGATCATTTCTAAGGGACAGGGTAACCTGGAAGGTTTACTACCCCTAAACGATAATAGAATATTCTTTCTTTTAATGGTGAAGTGCAATGTTATAGCTGAATTACTGAATGTGAATAAAGAGAGCTTTGTTGTTTACAATGCTTCAATACAAATAAATAATTAGCACTTTATGTGCAGAGAATAGGTCTCTAAAGCCAATTAATATGAACAATGAAAGACTTATATAAAGAACTTGATAAGGACCTTCGTTACCTTGAAGGTTTGAAATCGTGTTTAAATTGTGGCGTTTGCACAGCAATCTGCCCAGCCGCAGAAGTAAGTGACTACGATCCTCGCAGGATCGTAGATACAATCCAAAAAAGAGATGAAAGTGAACTGGAAAAACTGCTGAAAGGAGATGAAATATGGATGTGCGGGGAATGTTTATCGTGTAAAACACGATGTCCTCGGGGAAATACCCCCGGTTATATCATTCAAGCATTACGGGCTCAGTCGATAGATACAGGTATGTTTACGGAAAGCGAGCAGGGAAGGAAACAATTAGCTGTAAAACGAACAGTAGGAGACCATATCTTGAAATATGGCTATTGCGTATATATTGATGAAGTAGATAACGATATGTACCCTGAACAGGGACCAGTCTGGAAATGGCTCAGAGAAAACAGAGAATCAATGTTGGAGCGTCTTGGAACAAGCTACAATAAGAATCAGTCAGGAACACTTCGAAATACCTCACAAGGATCGCTGGTTGATCTACAAAAAATATTTGACGAAACAGGTGGTACTAAGCGATTGGAAAAGATCGAAAAGGACTCAGCTGAAAAAGCCAAAGAACTTAATATTGATTTTAAAGAAGGAAAAGATGACTATTTCAATTGGCTCTATAACGAATAGATATTGTATCTAATTTATTATTAAACATATTGCTTCGTGAAAACAATAAAAAACCAAATTTGGTCAGCTTACCAGAAAGAGATAGCAGATGACCATTATTATTTTGCCAGAAGCTGTATAAGGCAAAACTTTTTCCCGGCTTCAGAAAATTTATATATTGACATTCTGCGAAATGTTCTGGGGAAAGACATCTATGATGACTCGCGCCAAACCACCTGTACAGGAATTGCCTATCATTCAGGACTTATTCCGCTTGAGACAACGATGACAGTTATTGCGCGTCAGTTTGCCTTGATGAATGAAGCCGGATATGAAAACTTTGTTGTTTCATGTGTCACTTCCTTTGGACTTTATGTTGAAACTTTGGAAACATGGAAGCATTTCCCTGAAACAGAAAAAGAAACTCGTGAGGCATTAAAACGAGCAACCGGTATGACTTTTTCAATACCAAAAAATCTGGTTCATGCCAGCGATGTAATCTATAAATTTCGCAAAGAGATATCTGATAAGATAATTTTGCAACTGAAAAATAAAAATACCGGATACCCACTTAAAATTGTTGATCATATTGGGTGTCACTACGCAAAAATATTTCCACATGAAGGTATTGGGGGTGCGGAATATCCATATGTACTTGCAGGCTTAATTGATGAATGGGGAGGTCAACAGGTTGACTATCCTGAACGGCGACACTGTTGCGGTTTCGGGTTCAGACAATATCTGATTAAATCAAACAGATCTTACTCTGTAACCAACTCAAAAAAGAAACTCGATTCGATGCTTCCTTATAAACCAGATCTTATCATAGCCAATTGTCCGGGGTGTACTTTTTTTCTCGACCGCTGGCAGTATGTAATAGCTGAGATGGAAGGAAAAACTTATGGAGAAAATGGTTATGGAATCCCGGTATTAACCTATGAAGAACTGGCAGGACTCCTTTTAGGCTTCGACCCCTGGGATATTGGTTTACAGATTCACCAGGTAGCAGTTGAGCCTTTACTTGATAAGTTAGGAATTGTGTATGACCCTGAAAAAAAATATAAGGGTCGGAATGGAGAAGATATTGGACTACCGGAGAAACCACAAGTACTCAGATGCTGTTGACTCTTTATGAATTCTAATAGTTGAATTTTTGATGAAAAAGAAACACAAATAACCGAATTAATGGAAAAGATTAAGATTGGAATTATAATTTGCGACAGGTACAGTACCTGCACCGGAGGAAAATGCTTCAGGGCAGCAGCTAACCGTGAAGGAGCCTTCTCAATCTATAAGGATCAAGAGATTGAAGTTGCAGGGTTTACAACATGTGGAGGCTGCCCTGGAGGGAATATAGAATATGCCCCCGAGGAGATGAAAAAAAACGGTGTAACTCATATTCATTTTGCAACCGGATTCCTAGTAGGCTATCCTCCCTGCCCCTATATGGAACATTTTAAGAAATTTATTACAGAAAAATATGGAATGAAGGTAATCTTTGGAACCCACCCTATTCCACAGAAATATTATTGTACTCATTTAAACATGAAAACCTGGAACAGTGAATTTCTTAAGGAGTCTATTAAACCAACCCTTTCCGATGAACCAACACGGCAAAATTATGATTGACAGTATATTATGCAGATCATAATATCAGCAAAAAAACAGATAAAATCTAAAATAAAAATTAATTATGAGTCAATTATTCGAAAAACTTCCAATGGAAGGTGTTAAGAACATTATCGTAGTTGCATCAGGCAAAGGCGGTGTGGGAAAGTCAACTGTTGCTGCAAACCTTGCAGTTGCTATGGCAAGAAACGGGTATAAGACAGCCCTGGTCGATGCAGATATTTACGGACCTTCAGTCCCAAGAATGTTTGGTATTGAAGATTCAAAACCTGAAGTTACTACGTTCGGAGAGAAGGATTTGATATTTCCTATTGAAAAGTTTGGAGTAAGTATAATGTCGATTGGATTTTTTATCGACCGTAATCAGTCGCTTATATGGCGAGGTCCTATGGCTGCAAATGCAGTTGCCCAACTATTCGAAAACACTCAGTGGGGAGATATTGATTACATGTTTGTTGACTTCCCTCCCGGTACAGGTGATATCCAACTTACGACTATGCAGAAATTAAATCTCACAGGAGCAATAATAGTAACTACTCCTCAGGAAATAGCCCTGAATGATGCACGTAAAGCAACCTCAATGTTTACCAATCCCGATTTGAAAATTCCTGTCCTGGGGATAATTGAAAACATGTCATGGTTTACCCCTGAACAACACCCCGATGAAAAATATTATGTTTTTGGAAAAGGAGGTGGTCATAAATTAGCAATTGAATATGATACATTCCTATTGGGTCAGATCCCTCTGGTTATGGAAGTCGGAGAGGCTGCTGAAAAGGGGCTGAGTATATTCAGTCAGACAAATAAAGTGGTTGTTGAATCATTTGAAAAAATCGCAGAGTTAATTATATCTAAAACTGAAATTAAATAATGAAGATTGCCGGATTGTCTGTTGATGGTCTTTACAGTCATATTGCATGGCTGCAATCTTTGCCCTACCGGCCTGCCTGCTGGTAATAGGTATGGTTAATTATAATATTTTTATAAAAGATTCTTAACTAAAAAAATATACATGAACGAATTTGATTTAAAAGCTGCTGAATGGGATAATAACCCTGTAATATGGGACCGTGCTGAGGCCATTGCAAAAGAAATTAAAAAGCTTATTCCGCTGAATAAGCATATGAATGCACTTGAATTCGGTGCAGGGACAGGAGTTACCAGCTTTATTCTTAAAGATTTTCTGAAGGAGATAACATTGATTGATAACTCTCCTGAAATGGTTAAGGTCATGGAAAATAAGATAAAGACATTGGGAGTCAAAAATCTCAAAACCATCAATGTTAATCTTGAAAAAGATGATTTAAACGGTGCGAGATACGATCTCATTTTCAACCAGATGGTGTTGCATCATATATCTGATGTAGATAAGATCATATCAAAATTTCATAGTCTTCTTAATCCCGGAGGTTATCTTGCAGTAGCAGATCTATATTCTGAGGATGGTTCTTTTCATGGTGACGGATTTATCGGTCATAATGGTTTTGATATCGTAAAATTATCAGACCAAATTAAAAAACAGGGATTTACAGATATCAGTCACCGAAAATGCTACACTATTAACAAGAAAATCTCTGAGACAGTTACAAAACCATTTGATGTATTTTTGATAGTAGCAAAAAGATCTTACCTCGAATTTTTCAGGTAAAGTCACCTCATAGAAGATAATTTAATATGTTTTGGAATTTCATGTGTTATATTTTGATTATGAACGTAGGTTCATTATCTTTACAGAAATTATCAATATGAAAGCTTCAATTCTCGTTAAAGTATTTTTTGTCCTCCCATTGTTAATTTTTGTTGATTATATCTTAATGGCAATATTGGGATGTACTACGTGCCTTTTTGGACTTGGAGAGGATTTTTATTGCGGCTC
This sequence comes from Bacteroidales bacterium, assembly GCA_003141415.1. GTDB lineage: Bacteria > Bacteroidota > Bacteroidia > Bacteroidales > VadinHA17 > LD21. Next base: position 24,664 of record PLLX01000150.1, on the reverse strand, counting down.
TTTTTGCCTTGCGGGGAAAATAATCCTAGCTTTGTCAGCAATATTCTTCGGGTACATAATCTTCCCCGATATCAAAGCGATTTTCAAACCAAATAAGAATGGCGCGTCCGCATAAGAGCAGAAAGATTTCGAATCCCCCCAAGATGGTTGGATTCAAACCTTATGGAATGCCAATGTGCAAAATTGACCCTGTTATTTTGAAGTTAGAAGAGTACGAAAGCATAAGATTGGTGAATTACGATAAACTTCCACAGGATCAGGCAGCTATACGGATGAATGTTTCCCGCCCCACGTTTACGAGAATTTATAATAATGCACTTGAACAGATAGCAAAAGCATTTATTGAAGGGAAAGCAATTGAGATCGAAGGCGGAAATTATGAAATGGACAAAGAGTGGTATCGGTGCAGGAAATGCTTTAAGCTTATAGAGGGTTTGGAAAATCATACTAAATGTAAAAATTGCACCCTTTATGGAGAAAATGAACTAATAAAACTGAATTAAAATTAAATAAACAATAATAAATGGAAGTAACATTTGACGGCGGCAAAGTAATTACCGCACACTTAAACGGTCATATTATAAAAACTGATCAATCTTTAAAGAGTGGTGGTCAGAATTCAGCTCCGGCCCCATACGATTTGTTTTTAGCATCAATAGGCACATGTGCTGGTATTTATGTTAAATCGTTTTGCGACCAGCGTGAAATTCCTTCTGATAATATCACAATAATTCAATCTGTGGAATTTGACAAGGAGACAAGGTTACCAGCAAACATCAAACTGGACATTCAATTACCTCCTGATTTCCCTGAAAAATATAAAGCTGCAGTCATTAATTCCGCTGAATTATGTGCGGTGAAAAAAACAATAAATAATCCTCCAAAATTTGAAATAATTACATCAATAAAATAGAAGAAAAATGAAAATTGCAGTTCCAGTAACAAAAGAAAACCAGATAGATGGCCATTTTGGTCATTGTGAATCGTATGGTGTATTTACAATATCAGATAAAAAAGAAATATCCGAAATAAAGAATGTCGAATCGCCACAAGGATGCGGTTGTAAATCTGATATAGCATCGGTCCTTGCTTCAGATGGTGTTTCATTAATGCTTGCAGGCGGTATCGGTGGCGGGGCTATAAACGTGCTAAATAATAGCGGAATAGAAGTTATACGCGGTTGCTCCGGAGATGCCACGGAAGTTGTAAAACTGTATCTGAAAGGATTGGTTGAAGACAGTGGCAGCAGTTGTCACCAGCATGAAGAACATCATGAAAATGGACATTCATGCAGTCAGAATTAGTAATTATTGATTACTTTTAAAATTAATATTTACTGCTCCGGAAAAACCGGAGTTTTTTATTTTGTACATTTCAGAGATAATAAATCAGCACTTATATCAGGCTTTCAATTGGAGTTTTAATGGAGACGATAATTTATAAACCACTTAATTCAATCTGGCTTAAAGCATCAGTAGTCGGAAGTATATGGGCCTCTATTGAAATTATCCTCGGAAGTTTCCTTCATAATCTGAAAATCCCGCTTTCCGGGATGTTTCTTTCATTTATAAGTGTTTACCTCCTCATTTCTTTTCTCCAGTTATGGAAAGAAAACGGTCTTATATGGAGGTCAGGATTGATTTGTGCACTTATGAAGTCAATCTCCCCAAGTGCATTTATTATAGGACCTATGATAGGAATTTTTACAGAAGCAATTCTACTTGAATTATTTATTTTTATGCTTGGTAAAAATCTCCTGGGTTATACAATAGGTGGAGCATTTGCAGTTCTGAGCACGATCCTTCATAAGTTTGTCAGCCTTCTGATCCTTTATGGTTTTAACTTTATTAAAATATTATCCGATCTGTACCTCTTTGCAGTTAAGCAGATTCATCTGGAAAAACTTAGCCCTGTTATTCTTGTTTCAACAATTACCATAATTTACATCATAATTGGATTCACCGGCGCTTTGACCGGCTACTTCGCCGGACGAAATTATCTTAAAACAAAAGATCAGTTTGGAGAAAAATCTGAAATCACCCTCAGTCAAAAAAATCAATTATTTAGCCAGGCTACCAAACAACCTTATTCTGTGCTTCTGCTAATCTTTAATCTGATATCGGTAATCGCCTTATTGTTTTTAATGAACTCTGAGTTTAACATTGCCGCTGCATTGGGTTCAATTATATACGGTGGATTCTGCATTTACAAATATAAAAACTCATTAAAAAGGCTTAAGAAACCATCATTCTGGATCAGCTTTGTAATAATAACTTTTGCCACAACCTTTCTCTGGAATGGATTTTCAAACGGAGCATTCTTTAGTCCTGATGGATTAATGATAGGTCTTAAAATGAATGCCAGAGCATTAATTGTTATTCTTGGCTTTTCAGCAATAAGCGTCGAACTTAAAAATCCGGTAATAAAATCTGTATTATACCATGGAGGATTTGCTAATTTATACCAATCATTAAGTCTTGCATTTTCTGCATTGCCATTCTTTATATCTACCCTGTCAAAGAAAAAAAGTAAAAGAGGTATTCCTGAGATAACATTCAACGGACTGTTTAGCCAGGCTCTGTTTTTGTTTGAGCTATTTGAAAAGGAACATTTACTGAGGCCCGATATAGTTATCATTACTGGCGAAATACATCAGGGAAAGAGTTCATTTGCCAAAGTAATTACTGATCGGCTTCAGGAACAGAAAATAAAAGTCGGAGGGTTTCTTTCAATTGGACTAAATGAGAACGGGAAAAGGACAGGATTTAATTTCCTCGATCTGGAGTCTTCAGAACAGACAGAGTTATGTTCGGATAAAAAAGATGACAACCGTATCAGGTTCGGACAATACTTCTTTAACAATGAAACAATCTCAAGAGGGTTGAAAATTCTTTCCCCGAATCAGGTTTCGGACAAACAACTTATTGTTATTGATGAAATCGGACCTCTGGAATTGAATGACGGCGGTTGGAATGATGCAATAGAAAAACTCACTGAGAGTACAACCACCCCTCAGCTGTGGGTTGTTAGGAAAAGTATTCTCAGGAAAATAAACCGTAAATGGAATATCGGGAATATTTATATTTTCGACATAGCGAAAAGCACTGTTGAAGAGGTACTGGATAAACTTTACGAGTTGATCAAATAAAATAAACAGAATTATTGCAAGAGTTCCTGAAATCACGTGAGTAAAAAAACCGTCTCAATTATGTTATGAGACGGCCTCTTTCAGTATAATGGGGAATACTATTTTGCAGCACAATCAATACAAACCTTTTTATCCCCTTTTATCCTGCCATATTCCATCACAGTCATCTCACCGCATTCTTCACACACGAAACCATCAAAACTATCCTTTTTGGGTTCAAGTTTGTATTCGAAAATAGGGGAAATATTCAGGAGTTTTTCATCAGGAGCATTCATCACACCGTTAACCAGAGGGTCAACCACTTCTGCAGGAACAATGCTGGCAGGTTTGCCAAGCATACGATAGTCAGTAAAAAATGCTGTTTTTTTGTTGTTAAGCATTGCTTCCGCTTTAGGAGTTACTCTTACAGCCCTATTGGTAGCTTTGTCAACTACGGTAACTGCCCACTTTCCTTTGTGGGTTTTCTTTAGGTTCCCCTTGCCAAAAGTGGTTCCCATTATAACTTGCAAACCATCACCATAACAAGTGGCACAATGGTCATCGCCTAAGTCGACAAAAGCAACAATCTGTCCATCTTTTGCACGTTCAACACCAAGTTTATTCATTGCAGCAGCACCAACACGTAAGCCCATTGGCATGGCAGGACATTTATGTCCGTGAAACTTTTGCCCGAATTCGAGCCAATCTTTTGGATTAATCATGATTTTAAATTTTTAAGTGAATATTATAAGAATTTATTTTAACAGAACATCAATAACCAATTTAGCCGCTATCAGCAGCAACACAACAGCATATATGATCTTTACCTGCTTTGATTTGGCTTTTGAAGACAGATATCTTGCACCGAACTGGGAACCTATGATTACGGATACAATTAAAATAATAGTAAGCGTCCAATTCATGTGTCCTTGTGCCATATGTCCAAAATAGCCTGAGAAAGAAGAGAATGTTACCACGAAAGCTGTAGTTGCTGCCGCTTCTTTTGTTTTATATCCCATCCACATCAAAATTGGAGCAATAATAAATCCACCACCAATACCTAACATACCTCCCACAAAACCTGCGAAAATTCCCACAAATAGACCAATGATTGCCCGTCTTTTAAATGACATCATAGTTTCGGGTTCTGCATTGCCTGATACCATTAAGGTTCTGACTGCGGCAACCACAACCATAGCAGCAAAGAATATTTTCAATGTACCTACAGGGACATATTGAGCAAAATAAGAACCTGCAGGTGAAGCAATAACTGCAGCAACGGCCATTACTGCTCCACCTTTCCAGTCAATAAGTTTCTTTCGGGCAAAAGGGATAAGGGCAAACAAAGTATTTAATCCATTCAGCAGAAGGCCAAGAGGGATTGCAACCTCTTTCATATCGAAGCCAAACCAGTTGATCACCGGAACATAGACCATTCCACCACCAAGTCCGAGCATAGCAAAGATGAAAGAAGCAATCGTAATTATTAGAAACACAATAAAGTATGCCATAATTTATATTTGTTTTATTTCTAAAATGTAAAAAGCACCTGCAAGGCAAACCATTCTGCATCCTTTGCCGGTTTATTATTTATTGGAGATAATTCTCCAGGTATAAAGTACCCGAATGCTCCTGTCAATTGCCAGTGTTTCAGAACCTGGTACCTGATAAAAGTATCGAATTCATCACCGAGATGATGCTTCCCAGGGTCTAACTTCATAGTATTCAATAGTGTCACATCATCAGGAACAGGAATATAAAAACGGTTATATTTTATCTCGACCCACATATTTTTTACTGGAAACAATTCAAGTACAATTTCCCTGTCATCGAGGTTTGACCAGGTAGTAATATTCATCCACCCGTAGTACTTGTCCTGTGCTCCATAAGCAGGTTCGAAGGTGTAGATTTTGTCATCTGTTTTCTTACCTCCTGAAGCATAACTTTCCCTGATACTGATGATGGGTTTTGCCGGGATATTATGGAATTGATATCCTGCCTTGGCAAACCAGCCATAGGCATCTATCGTTTTACCGTTCTCGCTGCCGAACTCTTTAACTGCGGTCAGGTCAAAAACGAAATGATTAAAATCGTTATTAAAAATTCTGAGGCCAGTCCAATTTCTTTTAAATTGAAGGTTATTGATATAATCTGCTGATCCTTCAGTTTTATAGGCGTAGAATGGTTCAATACTAAAAACTTTCGGGATGTTAATGTGCGAATAAATACCACCTCCCCAAAACTCGGTCTGGGTAAAAGGAATGGAAACTTTTTCAGGGTCGTGTATTTTGGTTCCTCCTGCAAAGGCATCAACAAAATTTTCACCTTTTTTATAAGAAACTTTTAAAGCATCCCATGTCCAACGCCCTGTATTTCCCCATTCGCCCGGACCAAAAATCCTTGAATCGCCATAAAATATTTTTTGCCTGCCAAGTTTGACTGATAAATCTTTTAAAAGTTGGTTATATTCAACATATGCATCATAAATCTCAAAAAACTCCTCATTGGGATTCATGGTATAATAAGGTGTTTGAGTACCTGCCTTCCGAATCTTGAAGAGATCGGGGTACACGCTATTACGTAGCGACCAGCCGAAAGCACGTGAATCCTGCAAGTGAAATGCAATAGTTATTTTTTTGGATGGTAAAAAAGTCAGACCTGTAATGACACGTTGATAGAGGATATTGTCATTGAGTTTTCCAAAAGCGGTCGGACTATCATCCCCGTAATTTTTGCCATTCATCCCATTCCACAGCTCCAGCCGATATCTCACTGACAAATCAAATTTAATTTTGACACTGTCGGGTTGTGCATTGACTTTTACCAAGCCAATTAGCAGAATTATTATGGTTATAGCTTTATTCATATATAAGTAAGTACTTACATTGTTAGATGCAAAAAAAATTACTTCTTTAGGATTTTTAGCATTAATTGCATCATCCTGTCGCAATAATTATCAGTATGAAACTCACCCCCGCTGAGGATCAATTCGATGTTAAGTGAAACCGGAATACCCATATAAAGCATTGCAAGGTTCTCAACTGGTATCTGATCGTCCCAGGTTCCGGCAGTAATCCCATCAAGAATTATTTTACTTACAAACTCCTTCTGACTATTGAATATCTTCTGAAGCTGGCTTTTCAGTGCTGCATCATTATTGTGGGATGCTTCAGAAAATATGAGCATTGTAATTCCTTTATTTGTTGTGAGATATTCAATAGTGGCACAAATAAAATTTTTCAAGCGGGTTTCCGGATCTCCCACAGAGTTCGAAACATTCCGTAATTGCCCGATAAAGTCTTTCTGTACATCATTGATAATGGAAATGATGATATCCTGCTTCGTTGGGAAATGTCGGAAAATAGATCCCTCACTCATTCCAATCCGTTTTGCCAGGTTATGGGTTGAGAGATTCTTTAAGCCATCCGTATAGATTATATCAAGGACTGCCTGTTTTATTTCCTCTTGTCTGATGTCAGTTGTTTTACGTGTCATGCTTGTATGTAAGTAATTACTTACGAAGATACAGTCTTCTTTTTAATTAACAACTATTTTGCGAATTATTTTGATCGTCTTAGAAATAAAAAACTTATAAAACAACGACAGATATCGTATTATTCTAATATTATAATATATTTGTATTCTAATATTTAATTCTAAACCGATATGGCAAAGATAGATTACATCAAGAAAAGCCAGATTTTAAAAGCTCTCTCTCACCCTATTAGATTACAGATGGTAGATGTTTTATTAGACGACGAATGTTGTGTTACTGATGTCGTAAATGCTCTTGGGATTTCTCAATCGACATCCTCACAGCATCTTTCAATACTAAAAAACAGTGGTATAGTATATCCTGAAAAGCATGGTACTAAAACATGCTATATCGTAAACAGCGATTTAGTTAAAGAAATTATATCAATTTTAAAAAAGGAGAAATAATGTTAGATATGATGTTGCAGGCATTTATGCCACCGGGAAAAATGATTAATATGTTTACATACAAAATCATAAGTGCATAGTCAATCGGGAAAATATCGGAGAAAGTACCTTCAGAATGTGAAAAATACAATTTCGCATTGCTTCAAACTTACGTTTATCATGAAATAGTTGAAAGCAAAGGGTTTCCAATAAAACGAAAGGTTTTTATTTATGAAATTTGCCAGGCAAAAACAGCAGCAGCAATGCTAACAGATTTTCCGCATTTTTCCATCTTTATGCCTTGTAAACTTGCTATTTATGAAGATAATGGGAATACAATTATTTCAACAATGAATATGGAGATAATGCTTAAAGCAATTGGTTCAAATCAGGAACTTCACAAAGAAGCTACAACTCTTTTTAATAAATTAAAATTATTAATGAACTCATTAACAGAAAAACTATGAAAAAAACACATTTAATCCTGACAATTTTATTGAGTCTATTCGCTGTCACTATGCTGGCACAAGGTGGAAAAACCGCACCCGCTGCATCAAAATCAACAAGCATTGGCATTGTCATTTATTCAAACGATGTTGAGACCGTTTGGAATGCCTTCCGTTTAGCTAATTACTCTAAAAAACAGGGAGATACTGTGAGTGTATTTTTACTTGGGAAAGGTGTAGAATTAGATAATCTGGTAAAATCTGATAAGAACATTAAAGAACAAACAGATAGTTTCTTAGACAGTGGCGGAACTATACTTGGATGCGGTACATGTTTAAGAAGCAGGAACATGAATGAACCTCAGGTATGTAAACTCTCGTCACTGAGCGACCTTTATGGAATTGTTCGGAAAAATAAAATTGTTATGACATTTTAATTGTGAAATATGCTGATACAATAAAACCAAACCCAAAGATTAACAGACAAAAAATGATGACTATGAAGAAAGTTTTAATTCTAATTAATGACGCTCCCTACGGCACAGAGAAAGCATATAATGCTTTACGATTGGCTATGCAAATACAGAAAGATTATGAAGGTACAGATGTATGCATCTTTCTTATGGCTGACGCAGTTACGTGTGCATTACCTAATCAGAATACACCCAATGGGTATTATAATATTGAAAGAATGTTGAAAGCCGTTCTACTGAAGAAAGGTAAGGTAAAACTTTGCGGATCATGCGCTGATGCTCGTGGGATTAAAGAATTAAAACTTGTGGAAGGTGCGGAATTGAGCACAATGAAAGAGCTGACACAGTTAACAATGGAAAGTGATAAGATGATTACATTCTAAATACTTTATTCTTCATTTTTTTATTATTGACGCATCCCTATGAAAGGTTTATATAGATATCAAAACTGGTAAAAAGAACAATAGTTGAAAGTAAGAGATAGTGGAATGCCCGAAGAAGATATGTGGGCATCATTTTTTGATGTTGGTCTGATTTTATCTGAATTATATATCGATTCAAATATCAAAGATTTAGTCGAAATAGGCTGTGGCTACGGGACATTTACTATCCCTTCCGCAAAACAAATCAGTGGTAACCTCTATGCTTACGATATTGAAGAAGGCATGATTGAAGTAGTAAAGCACGAACTAAGAAACAGGCTTATTGATAATGTTATTCTGGAACAGAGGGATATATTAATCCAGACTACAGGATTGGCAGACAACTCGATAGATTATGTAATGCTTTTTAATATTTTGCACCATGAATCACCAAATGATTTTTTAAATGAAGCCTATAGAATTTTAAGACCGAATGGGAAGGTTGGAATATTGCACTGGCGCAGTGACATTGAAACACCAAGAGGACCTGATTTAACTATCAGACCAACGCCTGACCAGATTTTACTCTGCGTAAATAAGCAACAGTTTGCTGTTTATAAACCACCTGTGGTAATTATGCCATATCATTTCGGATTGATTCTTACAAGACTATAAGCAGAGTATTCTGGGTATCGATGTTCCTTTTATACAGTATTTTAATATAGTTTTAAAAATCTTTTAATTGATTTTTAATCTGATTGATTGAAGTATTACATACTTTTCACTAACCTAAACCTAACAGTATAAATATGAAAAGATCCGCCATCCTTTTTATGATTGTAATTATTGCATTCTCATGTAATTCAGAACAATCCCATTTAAAATCGGACCGTGAAACAGCCAACCTAAAAGGAAACATATGGAAAATTAACAAAACCATTCATAATGCTAATGGGAATTGTGTGTGCCCTGCTGCAATGAAAACAGAATGTAATCAGTCTCAATATGTTTATGATAAAAAAGGCAACTTACTGGTATCATGTACCATTGATGAGAACGGCAGCGTAAATGATAGTTCTCATTATGTTTATAACAGACGGGGTATGTGTTCAGAAATTACCAACTTCAGCGTGGGGAAATTTGTAGGAAAGGAAGTCCCTGTTCTTGAAAAAGGTAGAGTAACGGGGGTTAAAATGTACAATGAAAATGGCATAATTGAAACAACATTGAATTATGTTTATTCCGGAGATGAAATATCTGAGGAAAAAACGATTAACAGTAATAGTGAGTTTGTCAGTTCCGTTCAGAAAGAGTTTTTAAACGGACAGCTTGTTTCTCAAACTGAAAAGGGTAATAATGGAGATGTTCAGATTATAAGAAAATTTAAAAGAAATCCGAGTAATGATATAATTGAAAATTTGATTATTCTCCCAAAAGATAATAAGGAATATAAATTCACATATGAATATGAATATGATAGCGTTGGCAACTGGATAAAACAAACAAGGTTTTACGATGGTCAAATTGAGAATATCGTTATAAGAAACATTGAGTATTTTAAAAGTTAAGAAATACAACTCTTTGTTTCATACACCTAAGGTTTAATCTTTTCAAATAAACCAATCAACTTGGTATTATAAATCTCCTTAATCTGAGGCTCGTTCTCGCCTATCGGTTTTACGGGAATTAAATCAATCACCTCTGTTGTTTTTATGCCTGACTTAAACATCAGTTTTAAGGACGCAACAAGTGTATCGTTTATAGAATCGTTACTTTCTTTTTCAGACAGACCTATTTTTTGCCCGATTTCTATCAACTCCTTCCATTGGAACCAGAAATATGTTGGCAGCATGGCGGACATGATTGCATAGCTTTCAAGTTTTTCTTCAGGAACCACAAATGTGTTACCCATAAGTCCTAATAGATCGAGAACCTGTTGCTTTTCATTCCTGGTAAAATCAGATGAGAAGCAGACAGGGTTATAGCCTTCATTGATATATGATGTGGCATTGGGAATTAACCTAGCAATGTTTTTAGTCTGGTTCAGTTTTGAGGATATTTTCGCAATAGTGATTTTGGGAGCGAGAGATATCACGATGGTATTATTATTGATGCTACCCTTTATAAGTTCAAGGGTATCCATAACAACAGGAGGATGCAGGGAAATAAAAACTATATCCTGAGAGGCTGCAAGGGATGCATTATCAACCTGAATATCAGGGAATGATTTCTTTAGAATACCTGTGACATCCGGGTTAGTGTCTGTGACAACAATTTTACTGAAATGTGCATTTTTATTTTTAAATGCCTGCAGAAGAATTCTTGTCACTCTTCCGCCACCGATAAAACCAATTGACTGTTTCATAATGATATGATTTTGGGTTAAAACTTTATGCTTCTCTGTTATTTTTTCTTCTTCTCCCTCGGCTTCAACTGACACATACAGGAACCGGATAACCTTTCTTCAATATTTGTTTTAAGCGGTAAGCCATCCCTTTCCCAGTCGACAATTCCACCAGCCATATTTGCAATTTTAATGAATCCTTTATCTTTAAGAAGAACTACTGCTTCTTTACTTCTTAATCCGACAGTATCAGCAAATATGAGATACTTTTCCTGTGGCAATTCTGATAATTCCTGCACCAGTCTGCTTATTGGGATAAACAATATCTCAGGTACATCAAAATTTTTAAAATTATTTAAATACTCTTCTCTTACATCCACAATTACAGCACCTTTACCGCATAATTCAAATGCTTCACTTGGTGAAACATTTAAAATTTCGCTGCTTATAAAACCATAATTATCAAAAAGGCTATTCATCTAATTCAGTTTTACCCCCTTTTGTTGTAATACCTTCACTAACTCTTCTTCTGGAAAGAAACCTTCATGTCTGTAATATTCCTTCCCGGTTTCATCGAGAAAAACCTGGGTTGGGATTCCTTCAATACCGTATTTTACACCATAAGGCTTGCCGGCATCAGTCCATACATCATAGAAGTCAATTTTTACTTCTTTACCATATTTGGCCTCAATTGATTTCATGACAGATTGCATTTGACGGCAGGGGATGCACCTGACTGAACCTAACTCAATAAAAGTTACTTTGTACTTTTTTTCTGAATCCTTAGCACCCATTGAAACCTGACCTAGGGTTTTAGTCTTTTCCCCCTGGCTTTTATTCTGGCCACATGAGGATGCGACAAATAATGCAAGGAAAAATAATGCAACAAAAATGTTTTTGATGTTATACGTTCTCATAAATTTTAAATTTTGTCAATTGAATCCTTAAATTAATAATTTCAATATGTTAACTGTTATATTTTAAATCTCTTGTATCATTTAACCTTCCCTGTATTTATCAATTCTTTCTGGTCGTTCCTAAAGAGTTCAGGTTGAATATTAAAATGATGAATACCATATGGTTCAAGTAGTTTATCAACTTGTTCCAGAATCACTTCGAAGCGTGAAATTGAATAATCCTCATCCAGATCAATATGAGCCTCCAACATCATTTCATGATCATCGAGTTGCCACACATGAACATGGTGCATGTTCTTCACACCTTGTATTGAAGACATTTGTAGCGCAATCTCTTCAATGTTTATATGAGAAGGAGTAAACTGCATAAAAATCCTTATTGATTCATAGAAGATGCCCCAGCTGCTGTACACTAAGTAAATGGCTATGCCTATCGTGAGTACTCCATCAATCCAGTACCATCCTAAATATTTCATTGCAAAGCCGCCAACAAAAACAGCAATTGAAGTCATCATGTCGGTAAACAAATGCAGGTAAACTGAACGCATATTCATACTTCCTTCAGCATCACTTTTTATAAGCAATACACTTAGTCCGTTAAGTAATATGCTTAATGCAGCCAGGTAAATTACCACCAAACTGGCAATTGAATGCGGATGAATAAGTCTGTAAACAGCTTCCCAGACTAAAATGGTAGCAATTATAAGTAATGTTGCTGCATTAATGAATGCTGCAAATATCCCTGCTCTCTTGTAACCATAGGTTTGCTTAAGAGTCCGTTCCCGACCTGACAATTTTTCTGCCCCGAAGCTGATTATGAGCGAGAGTACATCGCTGAAGTTATGTGCAGCATCTGATAGTAGCGCCATGCTGCCAGATAACAATCCACCTATTACCTGCGCTATAGTAATCCCAATGTTAAGCAGAATGGTAATAAAAAGATTTTTCCCATTTACCGTCCCATGTTTATGTAATCCTTCACTCATATTTTACAATTAATTCTTTTGGGTAATTCGCATATTATATTTCTATAGAATTTTTATTTCTGAGGAATATAAAACGATTTCTCATCGGCTTCATAACCTGAACATGGGATACATATATTCTTACCGTCTTTATGATGCAGATACCTTTCAAATACATATTCTCCGCATGTTTCACATTTCCCTTTATTAAATGAACCCTTAGGTGGCTTGAATTGAAAATCAGGGAGTAAACTAATGCTAAATAGCTCTTCATCTGAAGCAAATAAGACCATATCAATAATACTGTTACAAACTTCAGTAGGAATGTGTGAAGGTTCGATCCCCTTTTTCCTGTAACTAAAGAATTCATGTGGTGCCAATGTGTCCGAAAATTCATTTTTAAGGACAATTCGTACTGCAACTTTACCGGGATACCAAAAAGTTGCAGCTATTTTTCCATAATACAACCTGTCAATCATACTTTTGCCAAAAGTTGCCCCCGTTGAAGCCATAAGCCCGTCCTGCATGCAGGTTTGGGGATGTCCGATTCCCATTTCGGAAAACACATGCATTTCATGATCCTTGCAGCGTTCAACCCCTAATTTTTGAAGTGCCAGAGTACCCATGCGGTAACCTATCGGCATAAACGGACAATTATGCCCGTGAAATTCAAATGCCCATGCCGGGATCTCAAATTTTTTCTTTTCCATGATAAAGTTTATATAAATGCGTTTCAAACTGATTTCCAATAAAAAATATAATAGATAATACAGTAATAAATACAATGCTTAGATCAAAGAGAGTATAGGCGATTCTTACCAAAGGAAATATCGCTTCAAATTTGATCATCATCAATAATCCGGAGACAATCGAAATAGTAATAAATATTAATTGCAGCCTGCTTAAAATGGATCCGGACATACCGGCTTTTTTCATACTCAACCAGGTATAAATTCCTGTAAATAATGCAGTCATTGATATCACGAAATGGTTTTTATCAAACCACATACGTTCAGGTAAAATATAGGAATGCAAGTCCAGTTTCAGGTAAATCACTGCAAATCCGATTGTCAGGATACCATAAACTGCCCATAAGTATTTTGAAGAAAAGGAAAAGTAATTCTGTTTTCTGTTAATATAAAAAAGGATTGATAATATGATTACTATGAATAAGAATAAAATAGCCGGGTATTCAATGGTCTTGATCCATTGCTCCCTTATTGCCGAGAGCCACACGAAGAATGCACTTATACCCAATCTCTTATATTGAAGTTCGTAAACAGGTTTTCCGTTTTCACCGAAAGGATATTTTACAATGGAAGCATAAAAAATATTCGATGATAGCGAATGACAATCTGTGCAACCCTTAGCTCCTAAACCGGCTTTCGCAGGAAATACATCATGACTATATTTATAAACCGAAGCATATGGTGATGATTCATAGGTCTCTTTTTCAAGTGTCTTATAATCCTTCCCGTTTAAATACATCCGGTCGTCATTCACCCATACTATATTCCTGCTTTTTAAATCGTAACCGTTATCCTGCATATATGCCGTAACAGAATTTATTAAAGCATCTATCTCTTCCGGATTATTAACTTCCGGGATTGTGTCTGAGTTATTGTCCTTAATCTTGTCGAGTTCCGGATATTTTGTTTTGTCTTTTCTATGCATTGTCCACATAGTATAAATATCCTTCATTTTAAGCTGATCTAGACCTTTTTTGCCTTCAGTGTAGATGGCTGGCCATGCACTGTGAACAGAATTAACAGGAAAAATTTTTCCCTTGTACTTTGCATACTGGGGTACAAAAGGATCTGATGGCTGATCTTTTGCAGTAAACATTGCAAGTTCACCATAATGGTTCCAATAGTTCATATTTTGATCATAGAATGTCCAGACATATTTTGCCGGAGGCGAAATTTTTGTTCCAGGATTATATATATCACTAACCTGCACCAGTGTAGATTTCACCTTGCGTTCAGGTATATGACAAGTCTGACATGCAAGTTTATCCAGATGCAGGTCCGGTAACCAAGTATGTTTTGCAATCGGAGCATTAAGGTAACCCGTAAGATGGCAGTCAGTGCAGGTACGCATCGTATTATCCAGATCGTCACGCACATGCCCGGAAGGATCATCTCCTTTACCAAACTGATGAACTTCTTTTCCTTTTATACGGCTATCAGTTGCCATTGAACCTGATACATGGCAATCGACACATTTCATTCCTTTTGCAATATGAACATCAGTGAACTCTGTAAATGACGCACCACGCTTTTTCCACTGGGGTTTTGAATGGCAGTTCAAACACGTTTCATTTCTTGGTTCTCTGACAAGGTGCATTGATATTTTACCATCAGGGGTAAATTTTGTCAGATCGTATGTAACCTTAACCTCGATCGTATCCTTTACAGAACCTTCAACTTTTGCAAGACCAGAACCGGCTGTAGCGAGCCAGCGGAAATTGTAGTTTGCCATCTGTGCGTTTCTGCCTTTATAGTCATATTCTGGAAAGTGGCACAGATTACAATCTGCTTCAATAACCCCTGAACGGTTCCATTGTGCCTGGTAATAATCGCCATCAAAATTATTTATTCCTCCTGCAGTATATTTGACTGAATCCATGAACTTGTCATAGCGAAAACCTGCCCTGTCATATTCAAGAGGTCCACCACCAGGATGGCAGGTAGCGCAACCATTCGTGATAAAAGTAAAAGAAGTCATATCCATCTCTTTGGCTGAAGTGTTGGACTTCTTTGACAGGTAATTATAAAGCGGTGCTGGAGAGCACCAGTTACCACCGTAATTACCTGGAGAAGATACCCACTGATAACGGTCAGCAAATGTTCCAGTTGCTTTTTCGTCTTTCCCCTGCTGAAAATGGAACCCTTGGGTAATCTTGGCATAATCATGACATTTACCGCAGGTTTGTTTCGGTGAAAAAGGTTTGTCAGCATTAATATTATTTATCGGGTTAATCACTGAGCCATTTTCGTCATAAAGATTAAACGGGGGACAAACACCCGACTGAGTAATCAGATCACGGCTTATAAGGCGACCTTTTTTGCTATCTTGAATGTTGGATGTTACTGTAACAATAATCAGCATTACAATAACTGAGAAGATTATGATTAGTAGGTTACTGCGTTTCATATTGCTTTGGTTTAAGGTTTCTTACCAGACTTAGTGTTCTTAACGATCAGTTTTTCAGCTTGCTCATAAATATCTTTTATAGGCCGCTGTTTTATCATTTTCCCAAGTTCTATCGCTTCCTCTGCCTCACCGGCAGAACATCCAACTTCAAGTGCTTTTTTGAAATGATAATCAAGGCAAGGTTTGCAGCCACCTGCTATTGAAGCTGCAATACCTGCAAGTTCAATAGTTTTAGAATCAAGATGTTTAAATTGCTCCATAGTGTCAGTTTTTAAACGGATCTGTTGCGGAAATTTTTTCAGTGTCTTTCTTCCTTAATATAGTGTAAGCATTTTTCCCTCGTGAATTAGGAATGGCTTTCAAGTTAAGATGTATAAGGGAGTCATAAATCTGATGGAAATCTTTAAAAGGGAAACCTAAAACCGATTCATTATTTCCAATATCGGTTGCATCCCGGCAACCATAGCAGCCGAAGCTAAGGTTAAGTTTTTGTTCAATATAGGGGATGAGTGTTGCATCTACACAGGTCGCCTGTAAAATGGCTGTTGAGCTGGCTACACGCTTTCCAGCTTGTGCATTTAGTTGTGCTAAAGCAATCCACATGAGTTTTTCGGTTTCATCTTCTACTACCACCACATCGGGTTCAATTTCTGCCTGTTCCAATGGGAAAAGATACAAGGCTTTCAGTTCACCTTGTGTTAATGTGGTCATTCCTTCGAACATGGTTTTGCCGGTAATTTCCTCTTTTGTAATTCCAAAACCCATAAGTCCTTTTCCTGATTTTAATCCTTCCGGTAATAACTTAAACCCAAATGCAGCAGCGGCAGCAGGACAGGCAATTCCATCAGCATCCAAAGTCACTTTTTCACCATGTCTTGCTTTCATCAATGCCTGGCAATAGCGATGACCTGAAAGTGCTTTTGCTCTAAGGGGCATTGGTGCAGTTTGCCATATCAATTTAACTCCAACCAAAGATGATCCGAGATTTAAAATGGATTTGATTTCATAAGCTTTTCCCCTGAGATTATCCATTATTACAACCTTTTAATATGATTGATAATTTCATTGATTTTATCATCCGTAACTGGAGTTACCCCTTTTGTTATGTCGAAATCTGTCGTATTCAGATGTATGAAATCAGAAATCCCTGCCTGTTTCATAATTAGTTCAGCACAATTTATCGGACACCCGTCCAGTACAACAAGTTTGTTTATTTCGGTTTTTGATTTTTCTGCGAATTGCTTATCGATTGAGAATCGGGCAAGGCAAAGCATTTTTGCTCGTCCGGATTGCATTAACTGTCTGGCAACAACATCTGAATATTTTCCTGTGTTGCTTGCCCCTGAACATGAAACAACTGTCAAACTTTTTGTTTCCATTTTATTCTATTTAATTTTAAACTTTTCTCTTTATAATCCAACTATTGCCCCAGTTTTATCAATCCTTCACTTTCAACTCCTTCATTTTTTTGTGACTTTACAGCTTTAAATGAATTAAAATTATAGGTGAACCCAAGCCAGAGTATCCTGGAATCAGTTTTACTATCATTGTGCAATTTGAAAATGGTATTGTCTGACTGGATAATCCATTTTCGGGTGTTGAAAATATCTGTCAGGGTTAAGCTCATTGCCAGTTTGTTTGCCAGGAAATTTCTTCTTATTCCAATGTCAGCATAATAAATTCTGTTTAAATTGAATTGGGGCAACGCAATAGGTGAGTTATAATTCAACAAAAGAGTCAGCTCAGTTTTCGCATCAGGCTTGTACAAGGTTTTAATATTTGCAGACCATGCTACATTATTGGTGCTCAAATCAATCTCATTATATTTCCCCGTTGAATTAATATGAAAAACGGAAAATCCGGGATTAACTGTAAATGATTTACTGATTTTATAAGTTACATCCAGATCCAGCCCTAATTTGTATGACTTATCCCCATTCGCATATGTTACAATCAGGTTTGACGGAGAGGGTAATGTAGAAATCTGTGTTATATAATTTTGAGTTACACTATAATACAAATTACTCCTTATTTGCGCCTTTTCCTTTATAAATGAATGATTGAGTTCAATTTTATCGGCAATCTCCGGTACAAGATTTTTATTCCCTGTTTCATAAGTCATTTGATCTATGACAACTATATATGACATCAGTTGCGGATAAGTAGGCCGTGTTACGCGTCTGGTAATGCTTAATCCTATGTTTTGAGTTGAACTGATGTTATATTTTAATAGCAGGTACGGGAAGGGGATTAAACGTTTATACTTTACTTCTTCGTTTGTTTGTATTTCTTTCACATCTGAAGTGTTGTATTCCACCCTGCCGCCAATTTTATAAAATATTTTTTTAAATAAGGTATCTGAATACATAAGATAAGAAGAGTAGATATATTCCGTATGAGTCAAATCGCTGCTGAGAACGGGATTTAGTATCCAATCTCCTGAGAGAGTGTCTTTATCATAAAAACGGGTAGTAAAACTATTGGATCTTGAAAATATTTTTGCACCAGTTTCAATTCGTCCTGTCTTAAATAACGGTTTGAAATAATCAACCTGAAATGTCATATTTAAAGGGGCCCCGCCAGCATTCGATTTCTGTAAATACTCGTTATTTATATAATAATCCGAGGGTCTTGAACCTTTGGTACGGGAATAGAATGCATCAAAGGAAAGTTCGTTTTTGTTTTTCTCAAATATCTTTTTGTAGGAAAGCGAGCTTTCAAAAATCTTACGTGACCATCCTACCTCATTTCTTCTTGAGTATAAAATTCCGGGAGCTGATCCATCTGTCTGGTCGCCCAAAATATCCTGATGATTAGATAAATCCGGCATCAGGAAGGTCACACCAAAAGTGACAATATTTTTGTTATTTGGTTTGGCCGAGATCAACATTGAGGCCATATGGTTGGTGTTAACCTGTACGGAATGTATATTCTGTTCAATCAAAGTTGGTACAGCATAAAGCTGCCGAGTTAAATTACTCGTAATGTTCGTTTTTTCGTAACGTTGATTATAACTAAGACCCAGATCCCAGATACCTTTACTGTAGTTAACACTTAATCCGCCGTTAATTCTGTTGTTTATACCGTAATTAAGTGTCACTGCTGCGTTCAATCCCTTGCTACTCTTCTTTGTAATAATATTAATAATACCACCAGTACCTTCTGCATCATATTTTGCATCGGGATTAGTCACAATTTCTATATTTTCGATATTGGAAGCAGGAATTGAATTGAGTGAGCTGACGGTGGTCGGTTTTCCATCCATCAGTATAAGGATATTACTGTTTCCCCTTAAATAGATGTTATTATCAGCATCAATATTGATAGAAGACTGACTTTTCAAAACTTCAGTTACATTGCCCGAAACTGCAGAAATATTTTGGGACACATTGATCTTCGTTTTTTCAATACTTACTTGCTTTTCATTCATTTTCCCGATCACCTGGACTCCAGCCAAAGAAACGGCTGAATTATTCATTAAAAAAGGTTCTGTAAACTGGACAGAAGCATTGCTAATTTCAAGTTTTTCGGTTTTAGTCTTATAACCAATGAAATTGATTTTTAAAACATATTCACCCTTATTCAAATTATGAAATACGAACGCTCCTTTATCATTTGTAATCATCCCTGTAACCGGAGTGGAATTATTAATTCTGTAAATTGCTACAGCGGCATATTCAATTGGCGCTTTGGTTGTGGAATCAGCTACTGTTCCGGAAATTGAAAAGCCATTATTTATTTGCCCGAATGAAATTATTCCTATGCTCCAAAATGAGATAAAAAAACAAATTTTTCTGAATATATATTTACTATTATTTCTCATGAAGCTTTTAGTTAAAAAATAGCATTAAATAAAAATCCAACGATCATTATTCCGAATCCTACCACTCCTATAAATGTAAATATCAAAGGAAGCTTAAGCACTTTCCGGAGGATAATCATTTCAGGTAATGATAAACCAATTACTGACATCATAAATGCAAGAGCAGTTCCCAATGATGCCCCTTTTTCAATAAGCACCGATACGATTGGCACGATACCAGCAGCATTTGAATAAAGAGGAATACCAATTAAAACTGATAACGGGACTGAATACCATGCAGATTTTCCCATCAGAGCAGCCATAAATTCTTCCGGTACGTAGCCATGTGCACCAGCTCCGACTGCTATACCAAAAGCTACATAGATCCAAACTTTACCAACAATATCTTTAATAGCATCATACCCCATGCTGATTCTGTTACCGAATGTCATTTTTTCTTCATCCTCTCCATTGGTACCAAGATGTGTCTCATATACCCATGGCTCCACCCATTTTTCGAGCTTTAGCAAACCAATTATCCATCCGGCAACGATTGCGATAACCAATCCTGTCCCCACATATATCAAAGCTACCTTCCATCCGAACATTCCATATAAAAGAACAACAGCAACTTCATTAATCATTGGGGAGGAAATAAGAAAAGAAAATGTGACTCCAAGTGGAACACCAGATTCTACAAATCCCAGAAATAAAGGGATAGCCGAACATGAACAAAATGGAGTTACGATGCCTAAAGCGGATGCCATTACATTTCCTGTGAAGGTCTTTTTCCCCTCAAGCGCTTTGCGTGTTCGTTCTGGTGTGAAATATGTCCTGATAATTCCAACAAAGAACATAATAAGTGTAAGCAACATCATGACCTTGGGGAATTCAAAAACAAAGAAACGGAGAGCTTCGGTGAGATGTGCCCCTTTTGTCATTCCGAAAACCGAATCAATTAACCAGTTGGTTCCTGGTTGAAGATTATGATATATAATGTACCATATAGGTAATAATACTATAGGTAACCAGATATTTGTTTTAACGTTTTTCATTTCTATAAGAATTCATATTTCGTCATACTACGAAATAAATGTGCAAATTTTTTTATAAGTAAATCCTGATTATATAATAAACACCAACAATGATGAAGACTACGGCAATGACTCTTCTGAACCAGAGTTCAAATATTTTTATCTTATTGAAAAGACCCCCTAATCCTGATACAGTATAAGCCAGCACCCATGCAAAAATGATTACCGGAATCCCCGTTGCAATAGCAAATATAACCGGCAGATATATTCCTGATACGCTTGATATGGTTAAGGGAACAAGCATTCCGAAATACAATACTCCGCTGTAAGGGCAAAAAGCAAGAGCAAAAACTATCCCCAGCAATACTGCATCTATATATCGCCATGACTTTCTCTTTTCCATCTTCTCTGAAAGTCTGCCAAAACCGGGGAAATTTATCCTGATGATATCAAGCATGAATATTCCGATTAATAATAACAACGGTCCTATGATTTTTTCACCATACTGCTGGAAGAACCCCGAGAATTTAAACTGGTCCGCACCAAAATAAATAATAAGTGGAATTAAAGTATATGAAATTACTCTTCCAAGAGTATAAAATAATCCATTGAAAAATACTCTGTTGCGGTTTTCCAAATCTTTGCTGATAAATCCGATTGCAGTAATGTTTGTAGCCAACGGACATGGACTGATAGCTGTCATCAAGCCAAGTAATAAGGCTGTAAGCCATGGCATGGAACTACTATCAAGAAGATTTGTCAGAAAATCCATTATGGAAATATTGGTTTAATTGATTCAAAAAAGAAATAGACTTTCTGAACCAGATAATATTATTTAATCAGAGGATCAATCTTCGATTTAATGACCTCAGTGAATTTTTGGGGCTGCGAAACTGCATAAAGAAAACCTTCATTCGTAATATTGATCTTCTGATCACCTTTTACAATCAGGAGTGTTTGACTGTTCACACCAAATTTATCACCAACAGATTTTCCAGTAGCTTCTTCAAGATTAAGTGCAGTAAAACTAATCTTTCCAGTTTTGACCTGATCAGGATAAAGTATCTCAATGTTCTTTCTGGCTTCCGCTTCTACCGTTTTACATGTTACACAACGAACTGTCCTGTGAAAGTAATAAACCTCAACATCGCNNTATTTGGTTAGAAATTGTTTTATCTCATCAACTGATGGAATACGTCCTTTTGCAACAACTTTTTCGTTAACGACCAAAGCGGGAGTTGTCATGATGTTGAATTTCATAATTTCAACAATATCCTCAACCTTTGTGATGTTAGCATCTATTCCGTTTTCTTTAACAACTTTACGGGTAATTTCCTCAAGAGTTTTACATTTCGGACAGCCTGTACCTAGTATTTTGATTTCCATAATAATATTATTTTCGACTAAAAAACCCATTAAACATCCCTTTTGCTTCTTCCCATCCCGTCTTATTTATACAATATTTAATATAAGGAGGATTTATTTCACCTTGTATCAACCCGGCAGCTTTAAGCTCGCTAAGATGTTGTGAAAGTGTAGATCTGGCAATAGGAAGCTCTTCAGCCATATCACCGCTATAACAACATTTATCTGCATTCTTCACAAGGAAATCCATTATAAACACCCTTACAGGATGTCCAAGTGCTTTGGAGTATCTTGCAATCCTTTCCTGTTTATCAGAGTACACCTTTTCCTTTATCTCCATTTCATTTAGTATTTCGCCAAACAACGAAACGAAAATACAGCATTTTTTTAATTTTCCAAAATAAATTTGGCTTTTTTAAAATTTATAGGGAAATTTATTTAACCTGAACTATTCAATTGCTTGAGTAAAATGCTCTATTTCCTTTGTGTTACTTTGTGGTGAAAAAAGTTTAACCACAAAGTCGCTCAAAGGGTTTTACAAAGGCCAACGAGTTAATCAGAGCAGATAAAACTAGAGAGAAATCCGGAATGTGAGAAAGAGAATGAAAAATCAGATATTGTTAAACTCCTCAAAATACTTCTTAATATATATATCCCTTTGGCTTGTCTTATACTGCATTATATACCGTGGATGTTCCAATGGTACTATTTTATCGAAGAACTTAAGTTCATTATTTAATTGAACCAGAAATTTAAAGTTCTTACCGGTTCCCAGACAAAAACAGGAATCCCGCTCAATGCCGAATTCAAGCTGTTTGGTTAGACTATTAATAATAAAATCCCTGACAGCTGCTGTAAGCTTTTTGCTGTCATAATAATTGTAATTGACACACTTCCCTTTACTGCTGATAGCTGTAAATCCCAGAGGACATACAGCACTTATAAAAAATTTATTATAAAATTTCTCAACACCTCCGAAGGCATCAATCATTTCATAAATATAAACTGAAGACGTCTCGAATGTATCCACTCCGGGAATTGACAATCCGCATTTTTCGGAAAGTCTTTTACTATCGGTAAAAGGAATTCCTGTTACCCCTGCACCAAATCTTCCGGGGTTAATACCGAGGATCAGATATCTCGTATTATAGTCATTATAGAATTTATGATAGAACTGAGAAATAACAGGAATTATCCTGGATTTGTCCCGGAATGGATTCATAATTGAAATTCCTTCAGGTAATGCACCGTTATATTCCAGTCCTCTGAAGAATTGTATTACTTCCTCAGCAAACATTAATTTTTGAGGCAACGTACAGAATATTTATTAGACTTTTCTGTACCGTGTATATCCGATATATCTTCTTTCCTTGATATATCAATTACCGGCTTATCATCTATAAGCAGATAACTGAAGTATTCTGCATTGCTTTTATCATATTCTGTAGATGTCCAGTAATAGCCACTTTCGTCCATCTCTGAAAAGTTGCCTTCATAATCCTGCATTCCCCCGAGCTGAATCCCAAATGAAGATGGATCTGATGCTATTTTTCCCCAGGTCTCTTTTTGATCAAAGTGATTAATAAGAGTCTGAAACTCAGTCCCTGAGGGAAGACGCCATCCAACTGGACAAATGTTCATCGCAGTTTTCCATTCATATAATACACCATACCCGGGAATATTGTTGGAGTCATTATCAAAATAGAATGCTCCTGACTTAGCTTTATATTTGAGGTTTTCTGCCATCCAGGTAACACCTCCAATTGTTATGGTGCGATAAATATTTCCATCCCGCTTATCGGTTAATTTGCCCTGACCTGATAAATTCATAAAAATTATTAATAATAGAAATGCTGGTAAAATCTTCTTCATGTTTCTTTAGTTTTCAAAATTATTGATCAAGGAATCATATTTTCTAATCAAGCAAATTTCATACCTAATAGAAGAACCGGCTGTAAAATTAATTGTAGCTTTTTTATAAAACAGTTGAAAAGTTAAAATGTTATTAACCAATTATCCTAAATAATCAAGAAACTTTCATAGGATAATAGGAAACAAGGCTAATTGACAATTAAGAATTGTAATTAAGCAATCAGGATGTTTTGTTACTGTCCCATCATAAAATCATAGACCATGGTTCCTCCCATAATTCCTGTAAAGGTCACGGCAGCAAAGGCAAGAAAATAAAAACCAAAGGCTATCCACCTTAAAGGAGTCTTCTCTTTCTTTTGCACAACCAGCCATATCCTGAAGGATGAACCAAAAATCATGAGAATCATAGTTATGAGAGCACCAGTCTCGTGTTTTTGAAATACCTTTAAAATCTCACCCTGGGTTGGCTCTTCAGTAAATAATTGGCCGGTGGACCATGCTGCAATTGCACCTAATGTCCCTAGTATCATAAGATAGAAACCTGTCTTTGAAAGACATTTTTCGCTTTTGAAAAAAAGAGAAACAACCTCGGCGATAAATCCTACAATTATGAGCGCAATGGGAAAGTGCACTATCATCGGGTGTAAATGATCTGTGTTGAACATGATTGCGTAAATATTGTTAGTTTATAAATTCTCTGTTTCTGTTAAACCCGGATAAGTTATCCAAAATTAGCTTTTTCATCTGAATTTATAACAAGATGACTATATGAATAATTACATCAATGAAAATAATTCAATAAATTCTGGTTGCATTTCCATTGAAAACCAGAGGTTTAATCTTATTAGCAAAACAATTATAAATTAATTAACTTTGAACC
>PLLX01000135.1 GCA_003141415.1 Bacteroidales bacterium | reverse complement strand
TTAACCCATGAAATCATGAATTCCATAAGTCCAATTACCTCTCTTACAACCGTGATTTCAGGGTACTTTAAAAAGAAGGATGATGAAAAGCCGATTCCATTGGAATTTATTGATCATCAAATAGTTTCTAAAACACTTTCCGGGTTGAATACCATTGAAGAAACAGGGAAAGGATTATTAGATTTTGTTGATAAATACAGACGCTTAACCTCATTACCAAAACCTAATTTAAGCAAGTTCACTATTGATAGTCTGTTCCAGAAATGCAAGCTCCTCATGGAATCAGATATTTCAAATAACATAAAAATTATTGCAAATGTTTATCCTGAAGATATTGCAATAGTAGCAGACTATGCCCAGGTTGAACAAATTCTCATAAATTTAATAAAAAACGCTATTGAAGCTTTATCCACTAAGAAGAACGGAAGTATTCACCTGAAAGCATTCTATGCCGATGATGGTACATTAATTCAAGTTGAAGATAATGGAATTGGAATATTCAGTGATATCATTGAAGATATTTTTGTACCATTTTATACAACCAAAGAAAATGGTTCAGGAATAGGATTAAGCTTGTCAAAACAAATAATGCAAAATCATTATGGCACAATTTCAGTGAACTCTGCTCCGGATAAGGGATCTAAGTTTACCTTAAAATTTCCATTATGACTATCCACAGACGTTCATTGGTACATTGACAAATCTTTAAATTTCCTTCAAGGATATTGTAGTACTGACTTTGTTTATTTGTATATAATTGATAAGTAATGAAGGATAAAAGCGAGCGATTGAATTGGCTGTAATTTCTGATGTGAAAGCAGACTTTTGATGTAAGTCTGAAAACCTTTATCATATATTGTTGAACTATGGAGTATTTTCTAATTTAATCAGAAAAAATGAATTCAGACGAAGACGATGATATCACGCGGCTGGAAAGACTTCCTATTTACCAGAAAGGAAAAGAGATCCTTGATATGGTAATTAAAATTGGCGATCTTATCCCTGAAAACGATGAATACCTTAAGGATATTAAAGCCTGCCTTCGCCATTTCTTACTCCTCACACCTCACACCTCACACCTCACGCCTTCTTTCTCTGAGTCATGCGCTGTGCTTCCTTTTAATTTTATCCAGTATTTCCGACCTTTACCGAAACTATCTCGGGTATGATCTGGAACATTCTCGACATATTCTTCGTAATCTTCCATACCTCCCTGATATTCTTCAATCTTTTCGGATGGATTTGGAAAGGAACCAGGAAATTGAATGTGATAACACTTTCCTTAACTGGTGTCTCATGGCTATTCCTGGGACTAATTGTAGGGACATTGGGTTATTGCCCACTGACAGACTGGCATTTCAAAATTCTGGAGAAGCTCGGGAAAACAGATCTTCCCTATTCATACACTAAATATCTGGCAGACAGACTCACAGGTTTGGATATTAATGCTTCGCTTGTTGATAACGTAACTCTTTATACTTTCCTGGCAGCATTTACAATTTCGATAGTTCTTAATATAAGGGATTTTGTAAAAAGGAAAAACAAAAAATGAAACACGATCCATTAGTTCAGGTTATACCCTGTTTTCACATTCCGTTACACTAATTCATCTTAGATTATTCAAACTTCCTATTAAATTGCATGTTATAATGATTGATTTAAAAGGGAGTTAAAATTATGAGTTCAGTAATTCCTGAATATTATCCGGTAAATGGAAAAACCTATTCCCTGTTTGGGAAATCAGATTCGACATCCGGGTATTATGAAACTATTGGGATGCTCGCTGATAAAATCCTTGATCTGAATCCCGATCCACGTTATCTGATTGATTACATCACTAAGTTCTCATCAAAAAGGAAAATACTGACAAGATCCCTTGAAATAAAGCAGAGCGGCAACTTGCTGACAGACATTTTAAACCTCATTCATCCGCATCTAAAAAAATACACTGAGAATACGGAAGAGCACCTGAAAACGCTTCCCTTGTCTAAATTCCTGGATAAAAGGCTTGCTACCTCAAGAGAGCAATATCATCTTTATATGCTTGAGATTGAACTGACCAATCGTTTGTTTGTTTCTGAATTCATTAAGGCAGATAAAAAGATCGCTTTAATGCCTTATTGTCTGCAGGATTTTACTATTAAGTGTAAATCAGAAAAAAACGGGTTTGATTATCAATGCAGACATTGCTCTGCAAAGTGTTTTCAAAATCATGCAAGTACAATACTGAAAACCCATGGTATTGAACCATATATCTGGATGGAAGGAAATATGAAGCAGCTGGCAAAATACACAATAAAAGAAAGAAGATCTTTTGGTATACTTGGGATTGCGTGCATACCTGAACTGACATGGGGCATGAGAGACTGCCGGAAAAACAATATTCCGGTTGTTGGAATCCCTTTAAATGCAAATCGTTGTGTCCGCTGGTTTGGTGAGTTCTTTCCAAATTCCATTGACCTTACCGAGCTTGAGAGACTACTTATACTTTAAATTGACTTTAATTATTCATAGAAGCATTATCATGTTTAGAAAGTATCTGTCTTTTATTATGGTTATATTTTATTGCAATGCACATGCGCAATCAAATTATATAATACATCCGGAATGCAGTAGTACCAGCAATAAACCATTAATAATTTTTTTTACGGGTGATTCAGGCAGGAGCTCTTTTGATGAAAAATTTACCGACAGTTTATGTGCAATTAATATACCTTTAATGTGTATTAATTCATATAAATATTTCCGTAAGCGTAAAACACCTCAGCAAACCTTAGATAGTATTTTGCCTTACATTGATTTGAATTTAAAAAAGTATAATCGCCAAAAATTTATTTTTGCCGGTTATTCATTTGGATCTGAAGTGGTGCCCTTTCTTTACAATTTAATGAGTGATGAATGGAAAGATAAAGTGGAATTTATAGTATTGCTTTCCCCATCTTACAACTCAGATTTCAAAATTCATTTTTTAGACCGGGTGGGTTTTACTTGCAGGCATTGGCCGTATGATGTGCTACATGAAATAATGAAAATTGACGATAAAAAAATAATCGTGTTTTGGGGGAAAGATGAAAAAAAGTTTGAGAAGAAACAATTTACAAAACATAACATTACAGTACATCATTTAAAAGGCGGTCACAGACATACAAACGTAACACCGGTTATTGAAGAAATAAATGAACGGATAAAAGAGCAAACCGACAATTGATCAGCTAAAACGGGCGCCTGCTACACAAACCCTTCGCTCTACCGTTTTGACTGCAGTTCGCGCCGTTTCCGGTTTTTCCCTCCCGCCGCCATCTATTTGATATCTCTAAGTCCCTAAGTCTCTAAGTCCCTTAGTCTTTTAGTTTCTTAGTCCTTTGTGACCTTTGTGTATCCTTTGTGTTCTTTGTGGTTAATGGATTTCAAAACAACTGTTCACTGCTCACTGTTTACTTTTATCTTTTACTTTTGTCTTTTCCCTTTTGTCTTTTGTCTTTAAAAACACCTCGCTTATCGCCTATACTACATAATACATTTCTTTGATTTTCAGGTTTCCCTTCGTAAATTTGAATTGAGACGCTTGCTGCATTTGAATTACTACTGGATTAGGAATCACAAATTATGATATCCAATGAAATAAATGGAAACTAGCCATCTTGATGTTATTTAATATGGAAAATTAAGCTATCACAGTTTGTGATACCATTTGATTATGAGTAATTTACTTGCACTTAAAGAACATAGTATCTCGAGCCTCATTTACTTAATCCGTGGAGAAAAAGTGATGCTTGAAGGATTAGGTTCAAAGCTCGGAAAATCCATGAAGGAATTACTGAGTATTATTATAACACTTTGATTAAACTCAAATAAGAGCTCTTTTAGAAGTTGGCCAGACTGATTATTAATTAGTGTTTTTGCGAAGTTCATATTTCAATTTAAGGTTATGCTTCAACGGAAGTCCGACAGTTAAACCTTCGCATATGCAAACCTAAAATCAACTTCCTCAGCCATATATATTAAAAAGCCCGGAACTAAGATACCGGGCTTTGTTTTACTGAAATGTTGTGTGATTACTAAAAAACCATGGTCGGATCGGAGGTTAAAAGTGTAAAAATAAACTCAGAATTAATCCGTTCAGATTAAATCCAGTCATAAGGTGTTTCCTGATAAACATAATAATTCAACCAGTTTACAAAAAACAAATTTGCATTAGCGCGCCATTTTACAACAGGTTTTGATTTTGTATTATTATCAGGATAGTAGTTTTCCGGAATATTAATATCTAAACCTTTTGTCAGATCACGTTCATATTCATCTTTTAGTGTTTCTGAATTATACTCAAAATGGCCAGTAACAAAAATCTGCCGGCTGTTTTTTGAGATAACAACATGAACACCTGCTTTTTCTGACCAGGCAGCCAGCGTTAATCCGGGATGTTGTTGAATATCTGTAATCCTATTTTCTGTATATCGCGAATGAGGCGTTGGGAATGTGTCATCAAAACCACGGAATAACGGTATTTTATTATCTGTAATCTGGTGTTCAAATACTCCGAATAATTTATTCTCTAAGGGATATTTTTGAATTCCGTAATGATAATATAAACCTGCCTGGGCTCCCCAGCAAATATGCAACGTATTGGTTACATTTGTTTTACTCCAGTTCATTACCTCTGAAATATCATTCCAGTAGTCAACTTGCTCAAATTCAAGATTTTCTACCGGCGCTCCTGTAATTATCAGACCATCATAACGATTGTGTTTAATTTGGTCAAATGTTTTATAAAAAATATTCAGGTGTTCTTTAGATGTATTTCTTGAATCATGTTTATCCATATAAAAAAAATCAAGTTCTATCTGCAGGGGAGTATTTGACAGCACCCTTATAAAGTCTGTTTCAGTTACAATTTTAAGTGGCATTAAATTACAAAAGGCGATTCGCAAAGGCCGTATATCCTGATGCGATGCACGTTGTTCATCCATGATGAAAATGTTTTCATTTTTAAGGATGGTAATTGCCGGCAAATTATTCGGTATGTTTATTGGCATTGTTTTGTACTGTTTTATTATGCCGCTAAATTATAATTTTCAATTATCAATAAACCTAATATTCATTATATAAGTATATACAAAAGGTATTTTATATGCAATTTTATAAATAATGTAATTGAAATATAATCTCAACAATAGTATTATTCTGTGGAGCTTGTCTCATCAAAAGATTCCACACATTGGTCAAAAGCCCCAAAAGATAATTTTGAAGAGCCTTTGAATCCAACTTAAAATGTATAAATCTGATTATTAATGCTTTCAGCAGGATATAATTAAGGAATAATTGCATTCAGAATCTTAATAATTGTAAAGTAGTATTTGATTTTTACCAATTCAGTCTTTTCATAGATCAACAGGCAAAAATCTTAGATATTCATCCGCTTTGCAATGAGAATCAAACCGTATTGACTTACTATTTATCAAAAACCCGAGCTGAAGGGTTGAACAGAAAGAATTTAATTAATACTTTTAATTTAAGGTCAGGAAAATTTTTTATGAAAAACAAGACTTTACTAAAAAACAAGAATGTCATTAACAGACAGCGAGTTAGAGGATCTTCTCGTCAAAAGAATTCGATGGTTAAAGAAACTGATATCAGTACCGTACATGCAGAATTTGCTGAAGAAGGTCGTGAAGACTTCTATAATTATCTTGATTGGTTGGGTCTGGCGAAAAGCCATGGTCTTTTGATTCTTACCTCTTCCCGCCATTATTATTTTGAAGTTGAAGATCTCAGAAATGTAAAGACAATAGTAACTCTGAATAAATTAAACAATATAAAAAGTGTCAGGGATTTTCTTCAGGCAATTTATTCTGTTCTGCCTCATAAATGCTATTTTATCGGGAGTTTCATAGACAATAATAAACAAAATAGTTTTATATCCTCAATAAAGTCTCTTTATCGAATCGGAGGGCGAGGTTCAAATTCCGGGTCTGACACGGCCCCATGGAACTCTTTCTTAAAAATGGTATATGGCATAATCGACTCAAAAACAAATAGATATATGTCTGAAAAAACAGTTAAATTGCTGCTTGAAGACACTGGCTTGAAAATTCTTGATATAACTGAATTTAACGGAATTAGTTATTTTTGCACCCAAAAGAACAATCTGTCTGTATAATAATTACTACTTTCACTGCGTTGTTTATGGTTTTAAAAAAATGACGCAAAATCCCTGAAACAAAGCATTCTGTTATATGGATGTTTTTACTAATTATTATCGGCTTCATAAGAATCCGGGTGTGAAGAAGCAGAATCTCCTGAAATATTTATTGAGTTTCATAGATGTTTTGGCAATTCTGTTAGCATTCCAGACTTCATATTTCATCAACTACTATGAAAAGGGGGGGATATTTTATACAGAAAGAAATATCCTAATCCTGTTTATCGGGATATTACCTTTCTGGCTTCTGATACTATACCTGGTCAGAACTACAGGGATACCGACGAAACGTTTTAGAGTTCTGTCTTTATTGTACCTGCAATCATCAACTGCGGTTTTTTTACTTCTGACTCTTTTTTATTTTTTCTTCAGGTTATATTCCGTTAAGCTGCTGTTTCTGGCCGAACTTCCATTCTTTGGATTTCTTATTCTGTTTTTTGGAAGGATATTGATTTATAAAGTTCTTAAAAGATTCGGGAAAAATGGACACAATCAGGTAATTGTTATCATCTTCGCCGACGATTCTTCATTACCATTTATTGAAAATCTTTTATCTAGTGAAAAATTGGGATACAAAGCTGTAGTAATTTTTACTGAATCAGTTTTGATTAAAACTAAATATGAAAATTTTTCGATTATACTACCTGAAAAATTTTCAGAAATAATTAACGATTTAATAGAGGTAGATTTCGTTGATGAAGTACTCTATATAAAAGAAGAGTCTGATTCTGCTAAAGTTAGAGAAATCCTCACAACATGCGAAGAACTGGGGGTTACATTCAGGCTTAAGTCTAACTTACCCAAAGCGAGTCTTTCAAGCGCTGTCAAAACTGATATTGCAGACGGTAAATTTCTGAGCTTTATTAACATTCCAAATAATTCCTATTCGCTTGCAATAAAGAAAACAACTGATATTAACATTGCCCTTATGATGATTGTTGTCTTATCGCCTCTTTTGATTATTTTGAGTGTCCTGATAAAGCTGACATCAAAAGGTCCGATAATAATTAAACTTTCTAAAATTGGATGGAGGGGTCGTCAGATCAAAGTCTACAGATTCAGAACGATGTTTTCAAATGCTGACCGGAATAGATTTTATCAGGAAAATAAAATGAAAAGCTCTGGATCTGAGTTCGAAGAAGACCCACGTATTACAAAAATCGGAGGGTTTCTTCTTAAGTCAGGTATGGATCAGCTTCCTGAACTATTTAATGTTTTAAAGGGAGAGATGTCAATTATTGGTCCCCGACATCCTCTTCAGAGCGATAATGTGAAATCGTTTTTTAGAAAATATTCGTAAAGAGGCTAGTCTGAACAGCTGGCGAGTCGTTCAATATGGCTTTATTATAGATTCGCACCAATTGGCTTCGCCGGACTCGATAAAGCTAATGCGGATTTATAAACAAGGCTTATTTATCAGCCCGGTTCCGGTTTGTCTCATCACCGATATTTAGCAGCCTTTCAGATTCTTCTAATGTTTTGAATCTCCTCAGTGGTCCTCGTTAAACTAAACTCTTTGTGAGCTTTTGGGTTAATGAATATGAACATGAGAATAAAAAAATCCTTTAAATATTTAAAATATTTGTACGCCTCTTTCGTCTTTGGAATTAAACAACCTCTTAAATGAGTCCTAAAGAGTCTGATAAAATTGGAGCTGTCTATAAAGATGAGCGGAAACGTCTGCTTGGATATATAAGAAACAGAATTCCCGACAGGGTCGAGGCCGAAGATATTCTGCAGGATATCTTCTACCAGCTAACAGTCGGCTTCAACGATATCAGGAGAATTGAAAGCCTTACAGCATGGCTCTATAAAGTAGCAGACAACCGTATTACAGACCTGTTTCGAAAAAGAAAACCGGTAAGTATCAGCTACAGCGAAAATGCAATAAATGAGGATGACGGTCCGCTAACTCTGGAAGAGATACTTCCTTCACTTGGATCAACACCAGATGATGATGAGTTAAAGGAGATGATATTGGAAGCTATAGAAGAGACTCTTTCAGATCTGCCTCAAGAGCAGAGTAGCGTATTTGTTTCGAACGAGTTTGAGGATATGAGTTTCAAAGAGATATCTGAAAAAACGGGTATAGGAATCAACACCCTGATCTCCCGGAAACGATACGCTGTTCTTGCCCTGAGGGAAAGATTAAATGAATTGTATAAACTATTAAAAAACAACTAGTATGAAAACATTTAAAATTTTTAAGTATGTAGGATTTGGAATACTCGGATTATGTTTCATATCCCTGGCAATTTTTGTTACTATGTGTCTATGGAACTCGCTGATTCCAATATTGTTTCACGGACCAGTTCTAACTTTCTGGCAGACCGCAGGGCTGTTTATTCTGTCGAAAATTCTCCTTACCGGAGTAGCCCCTGGTGCTCGTAATCACAGAAGGCTGGAGTGGAGGAGAAAATATCATGATAATTTCAGACATGGATGCAGGGAGGAAGAGAATATCGTAACTCCTGAAAAGGTATGAAGAAAGAACCGGCTTAGTCCGGTTTTTTTATTTAGTCATTTCGAATCTGCCCCAATGAATTTGTATAAGCGGACATTTTGTAGAGCAGGCTTTGATGTTAATCAATTTAGTTTTTAACACAGTTTAACATCAGGAATATGAGTATTGAATTATTAAATCTCTATCTTTAATAACCCTATATTATGATCAGTCTTAAAAATTTTAAATATGTCTAAATCTGAAATTTTTATCAATCGCAGAAACGGATTAAAAGTGTTTGTTATCTCGGTACTGATTCTGTTCGTAACACTGGTTGCCAGTTCCCAGGTAGGGGATATCAGGTGGTCGGTTGATGGGAATTCCTATTACCGGGTTGAGAAAAATGAATTAGTTCAGTATACATTGCCAGATAATAAACCCATTGTTATATTATCCAAACAACAGCTTACTCCGGTGGGAAGTACTAATCCTCTTCAATTCAGTTTCTATTCTTTTTCCGGTGATCAGCAAAAAGTTTTACTGTTTACGAATACAAAAAGAGTTTGGAGACTGAATTCAAAAGGTGATTACTGGATGCTTGACAGAAATTCAGGTGCACTTACTCAACTGGGTAAAACTCTTCCGGCATCTTCATTAATGTTTGCCAAGTTTTCCCCGGACGGAAAGTCTGTTGGATATGTAAGCGGGAACAATATTTATGTTGAGTACCTTGCTAATTCACAGATTAAAGCTCTTACGAAAGATGGTTCCGTGACACTTATAAACGGTACATTTGACTGGGTTTATGAAGAAGAATTTGCATGCCGTGATGGTTTTCGCTGGAGCCCGGACAGTAAAAAAATTGCCTATTGGCAGATTGATGCCAGCAGCATAAGGAAATTTTACATTATTAACTATACCGATTCAATTTACTCCAGAGTCATGCCTATTGAATATCCCAAAGTCGGTCAAAAACCATCTTCCTGTAAAGTTGGAGTTGTAACTATTGCGGATACAAGTAAAATCTGGATGAACATCCCCGGAGACCCTGCTCAGAACTATCTTGTACGATTGGAGTTTATCCCGTCTACAGATAACCTGCTTATACAACAACTAAACCGTAAACAAAACTCCAGCAAACTATTTATTTCAGAAAGCGCTACAGGCAACTCAAAAGTGATCGAAGAGGAATCGGATGAAGCATGGGTAGATATCTATCAACCTGGAAATCAATATACCATTGACTTTACCAATAAATTTATCTGGTTAAATGACGGGAAGAATATTCTCTGGGATTCTGAAAAAGATGGCTGGAGACATTTATACCAGGTCTCTCTTGAAGGAAAACCGGAAAAGCTGGTAACTAAAGGCAATTACGACTTTAGTGATATAACATACATCGACCGTAAAAAAGGGTATGTTTATTTCATGGCCTCCCCCGATAATGCTACCCAGAACTATTTGTACCGCACTAAACTGGATGGAACAGGGACCGCGGAATTACAAAGTTCAGCATTGTTAAAGGGAACTCACAGTTATTCCTTCTCGCCCAATGGTAAATATGCAGCTCATTCATTCTCAAATAGTTTTACTCGTCCGTCACGCGAGTTTCTAACAGTGACCAATCAAAAACCATTGAACGAAAAAACGAGCATTCTTGCCAGGCTGGATTCACTTAAGATTAAACCTGTTACTGAATTTTTCACAATCAGGACCATTGATAATGTTGAAATGGACGGATGGATGATTAAACCGGTGAATTTTGATTCGACTAAGAAATATCCGGTAGTTTTTTATGTTTACACCGAACCTGCAGAAGCTACAGTAACCGATGCGTATGGAAGAGGCAGGAACTTTCTTTACCTGGGAGACATGGCGAAAGATGGTTATATCTATATTTCACTTGACAATCGTGGTACCCCTGCACCGAAAGGAGCGGCATGGAGAAAATCCATTTATAAAGAAATCGGCCAGATCAATATCCACGACCAGGCCATGGCTGCTAAAGAAATTCTGAAGTGGGATTTTGTCGACACGGAGAGAATTGCTGTCTGGGGATGGAGCGGGGGAGGCTCAGCCACTTTAAACCTCATGTTCCAGTATCCGGATATCTACAAAACCGGAATTGCCATTGCTGCTGTCGTCAATGAGCTCACTTATGATAATATTTACCAGGAGCGTTATATGGGTCTGCCACAGGAAAATATGGAGGCTTATATAAAAGGATCACCAATTACTTATGCAAAAAACCTGAAGGGAAATCTGCTGTATATACATGGAACAGGCGATGACAATGTTCATTATCAGAATGCCGAGATGCTCCTCAATGAATTGATTAAATACAATAAGCAATTTCAGTTTATGCCTTATCCGAACCGTACCCATGGTATTTCAGAAGGAGCAGGTACTCTTCTTCATCTGGCGACTCTGTATACTACTTATCTGAAGAAGAATTGTCCTCCGGGAGGCAGGTAATATGAAATGGAAAAGGGGTGAGTGGCAGAAGGGGGATAACTCTGTGCATCTGTGTATATTTAAAATTCTTTGCGGCCTTTGCAAATCTTTGCGCTCTTTGCGGTTAATGGATTTCTATTTTAGCAAACTCACCACTAACCCCCCGCCGAAATGGGGCAGGCTCTCCAGGGAGGGGAACTAAGTCAGGTCTAATACAAAATTCTCACCCGTATCGTATGCGGTATATTTTTAAGATCCTGAAGAACTGAAGGATCAAGCTCGCTATCAGTTTCCAGGATAACATAACCCAGATCAGCGTCAGTCTGCAGGTACTCCGCTGAAATATTGATACCCCTTGATGAAAAATAGTGGTTTATTTCGCCCAGAACACCCGGAACATTTCTATGAATATGTAAAAACCGTTGTTTGGAGGAGCTTGCCTGAAGAGCAATCTCGACAAAGTTTACAGCACCTATGGTAGAGCCTGTATCGCTGTATCTCACGAGTTTTTCAGCTACTTCCAGTCCGATATTAGCCAGTGCTTCCAGGGTACTGCCGGCAATATGCGGCGTAAGAATAACATTATTAAAATCCTGAAGATCATTCTCAAATGGTTTATCATTCGATGAGGGCTCTTTTGGAAAAACATCAGCTGCAACTCCGGCAAGGTGTTTTGATCTGAGTCCTTCAGCAACAGCCTTATAGTCAACTACATCTCCACGTGAGGCATTGATCAGACATGCTCCCTCTTTCATAAGAGCTATCTGCTCGGTTGAGATCATATTCCGTGTAAGTTCAGTTAACGGGACATGGACAGTTATTGTATCAGAGATTTTTAACAGGTCATTCAGACTCGATACATGTTTGGAATTGCCCAGACTGAGTTTTTTTTCGATATCGTAATAAATAATATTCATCCCAAGGCTTTCGGCCAGGATTGAAACCTGCGAACCAATATGTCCATAACCAATAATACCCAGGGTTTTACCTCTTATCTCCACCGAGTTATTGAATGATTTCATCCATATTTTCTGATGAGCCAGGGCATTTTTTTCAGGAATGCCGCGCATGAGCATAATACACTCGGCGATAACCAGTTCCGCTACCGAACGAGTATTTGAAAAAGGGGCATTGAAGACTGGTATGCCCATCATTTTGGCATCCTGAATATCCACCTGATTTGTACCTATGCTGAAACATCCGATGGCAAATAGCTTTGGAGTCTTTAACAACAGGTCTTTACGAAGCTCAGTACGGCTTCTTATGCCGATTATATGAGTAGTCTGTAATTTTTTTTCCAGCTCTTCCCCTGACAGAGCTCCGTTCAGGCATTCAACATCGGTATAGCCATTTTCCCTTAAGAAAAGGCTGGCATTCTCATGGATCCCTTCAAGCAAAAGAACTTTGATCTTACTTTTATCAAGTGAAAAATTTCTCATCAGGAGACTATTAAGTATTAAAGTAATAATCTAATTTAATATCGTAGATTAATTC
The DNA here is from genome assembly GCA_003141415.1 of Bacteroidales bacterium. Taxonomy (GTDB): domain Bacteria; phylum Bacteroidota; class Bacteroidia; order Bacteroidales; family VadinHA17; genus LD21. The sequence continues at coordinate 8,940 of PLLX01000135.1, read as the reverse complement.
GTGAAAAGTAAATAAAAGAGTCCGTTTGTGCAAATATTTTCAAGTGCTTTACCTTTATTGATGATAATTCAAATTGAATAAGGCTGGAAGTCCTGGAGTCTTGAATAGTAAAAATTTAACTGTCCCGGGTCATTCAGAGTTTCCATTTTGGGCTGATTCTCATGAAGCTCACGAATTTTTCCCGGAATATTGTATAAAACCCAATGAACCCATGTACCTGAAGGTGCGTCCGGATCATCACCAATAAGTGCAAAGCTCTTTGTGCCAGACGGAACCTTCGACCATTCCAAAGGGGGCGATGAGTCTAGATTGTCACATGTATATTTAGCGGGGATACTCATACCTTCTTTAAATGCTGTACTTATAATTTCCATTTTATTGTTTTTTATTTTTATCATTTTAATTATTTCTCTGACTTATGAAAATGAGCATGTCTATACTGTAGGCCATGGGTCCTACGAGAAGAATCACTAAGGAAATGATAAGAAACGTAAAGGGAGTTTGTGCCCCGGTTGGTCCCATAAATCCAGACGGCAAGGTAATGAGTGTTGCTACCAGCATATTAATTCTTTGCTATCCCTAAAGTTTGTTCATTATCCAGATCTAAGCCCTTACGCCTGAATGTCTTTCTTCACATTTATCGACTTATTTAATTATTTTTACATCCTGAAAATAAATTGATATGAAGTCGTGGTTTTCAGGTGAAGCTTTTGCAGTAATACGGGTTAAAAATTTCCGTTTTTATCTGTTCTATCGCATTTTCATGACGATGGCCAGCCTTATGCAGTCAGTTATTGTTGGATGGCAGATATATGATTTATCTCACAATGTTCTTTGGCTTGGATTTATTGGTCTGGCTGAGGTAATCCCACAGGTAGGTATATCGCTTTTTGCCGGACATTATATCGATTTATGGAACCGGAAAAAGATTGTTCATTATACCACTCTCTTACTTATTCTGGCTTCGGTGGTCTTATTGGTATATAGCATCAATGCAGACTATTTCTCCGAAAAGTTTGGTATTATCCCTATTTTCATCGCTATCTTTCTGGCGGGCCTGGCACGCGGAATACTTGGTCCTGCCCAGGTTGCATTAATGGGACAGTTGGTACCGAGGAATTTATATGCAAATGCGGCAACCTGGAACAGTGCTAACTGGCAGGTGGCGGCAGTAATGGGACCGGCAATAGGAGGGATGATCTATGGTTTTTGGGGGATAATACCGGCTTACTCGCTGGTATTAGGTTTTTACACTCTTTCGTTCTTTATGATAATGTTTATTAAAGCCGGCACGCATGAAGTAATTGAAACCGCTGAAGGGGTATTTACCCGGATACGGACCGGTATAGATTTTGTTTTTAAAACACCGGAATTGCTTGGTGCCTTTACTCTCGATATGTTTGCTGTATTGTTTGGCGGAGCAGTGGCAATGCTTCCTGTATTTGCATCAGATATATTGCATGTAGGACCGCAGGGTTTGGGTTTGCTTAGAGCCTGTCCTGCCATAGGAGCTACACTCATGGCTTTCGTTCTCATGTTCCGTCCACCAATGAGAAATACCGGAAATATACTTTTCATTTGTGTTCTTGGTTTCGGCCTTTGTATGATTGGTTTCGGCCTTTCCAAAAGTTTTATTTTATCGGGATCGTTGTTAATTCTCAGCGGCGCTTTCGATAATGTGAGTGTTGTGATCAGGGGAACCATTCTCCAGCTTTTCACACCCGATGATATGCGAGGACGAGTTGCCTCTGTAAACGGCATCTTTATCGGATCATCGAATGAGCTGGGTGCATTTGAATCGGGGGTAACAGCTAAGTTAATGGGTCTGGTACCTTCGGTAGTATTCGGTGGCATTATGACACTTGCAGTTGTTTTTACAACTATTAAGGTAAATAAACCGCTGAGGAAGCTTTCGCTCAAAAATAAAATGTAAATTCTATCTACTCAGGTTGCCCTCGCACCTCCTTCTAGCAAGTGTTGAGATTAATGGATTACCAAACACTCACCACTAAACACTAACACCAAACACTAAACAGGTCATACTATTTGGTTAAGAAAGAAAAATAAATAATTTTACTAAATCTTAACTGAACATAACTTTTATAATATGGATAAAACCCTGGGATTTTTAACTCCGGTTACAATCTCAATAATGATATTTATTCTTAATACATTATTGCCTGGCAGATGGGTAACCGGATATGTAACCAAAACAAATTCTACAGAAAAAATGAGATACCATCTTAATGGTATTCTGGTTTTCTTTACTGTAGTTTTATTCTGGTTTTTATTGGGATATTTTAATATAATCCCTTTTGACTGGCTATACAATTACAGGTGGTATGGACTAGCCGGAGCATTCTTGTGTGGTGTTATTTTTTCCTTTACAGTTGTATTATATTATCCTCCTGTAAGGAAATCAATTCTGTCAGACCTCTTTTTCGGCAGAATAGAAAACCTTCAGCTTTGGAATGGACTGGCAGATGCAAAAATGTGGTTATATCTGACAGGAGCAACTATGTTGGAACTTAATGCATTGAGTTTTACAGCTCATCACTGGATGCTGTATGGAGATCAGGCTTCAACCGGTATCATACTTTCGACTGCATTGCTTACGTACTTCATTATTGATTATTTCATTTTCGAAGAAGTTCATCTCTATACTTATGATTTATTTGCAGAAAGAGTTGGTTTCAAGTTAGGATGGGGATGTATGGTCTTTTACCCATACTTTTATTCCGTCTTTTTATGGTCCACAGTAGATTTGCCTGATCCTCATACTCCTTACTGGTTATTATTGATATACGTTCTTATTTTCTTTACCGGATGGATTTTATCCCGGGGTGCTAATATGCAGAAATATTTTTTCAAAAAAGATCCCGGGAGAGCATTTCTAACGATTGTACCTGAAACGATTACTGATGGGAATAATGCCCTGCTGGTTAATGGATTCTGGGGCATCAGCAGACATATCAATTATTCAGGTGAAATATTAATGGCCTCTGGTATCATCCTTTGCACAGGATATCCCACTCTTATTGGGCCATGGTTGTATCCTTTATACTATGTTATTCTGTTAGTTACGCGTCAGAGAGACGATGATAAACGATGTGCACTCAAATATGGAGAACTTTGGAAAACCTACATAAAAAAAGTTCCATACCGTATTTTTCCCTTCATCTATTAAAAGCGTGATGACCGCACACCGCAAGCTGCAAACCGCACACCTGTATTTTATAGCCTGTACATTTTCCGCGTAGTATCTCCCATAATGTTAATTGCCATTTTCCGTGGCAGAATCTTTTGCATGATAAAGGATGCTATTCTGTTTCCTCTTCCTGTAATGTAAGAAGGTTGTTTGCCCAGCTTTTTAAAGCATTCATGTACCACTTCTTCCGGTTCCAGCACCCTGGGAGTAAAAAATCCGGTCTTTTCAGGATTTGTATTCTTATAACCTGGTGTTGCCGTGGCTCCCGCGCAACAGGCTAAAATATCAACACCGCTGTCTTTCCACTCATACCAGAGACTTTCTGCCAGGATCCTGTTAAACGCCTTAGTTGCTGCGTAAACCGATAAATAACCGCTACCCTGAAACCCTGCCAAAGAAGTCATTAAAACAACTGCTCCTTTCCCTCTTATGACCATTTTTTCTCCATACAACCGGACCATTTTCAGCGGTGTTACCATATTCAGCTGAGCAGCCTTAGAGTGGTTCTCTGCTGAATTCTTAATAAACGGACCAATATATGAAAGTGCAGCATTATATATCAGCAAATTGATTTCACAGCCATTAAGTGCTTCTTCTATTTGCTGACAAGCATTTAGACCTGACAGGTCGCAAGTGATACACAATACATTTACATCGTATTTGCTTTTCAAAAAATCAGCTAATTGTTGTAAAGGTTGAGGATGGCGGGCAATGATTACAAGATTCATTCCTTCTGCTGCCAGACAGGTTGCAAATGCAGCGCCTATTCCTTCTGATGCGCCAGCTACCAAAGCTGTATTGCCATATTTTTGTTTTAAGTTCATTCCGGTAATAAAGATAAAAGACAAAAGTAGTCCGAAGCCAGAATCCGGAACTTACCGCGTACCGTGCACTACAAGCCGCATACCATTGTCAAGTATCAAACTAAACGTATTAACCCAGCATCCCGTTATTTAGCTGATAATCATCTCATCACAGTTCTCTATATCACAAATCCCATTAGCATTTTTGAACAATATTTTTCTGTGAGCAATTGATAAACACCGTATATATTCTTTGATATTTGAAACTTTAGACGGATTTCTTACAACAAGAGGGATCACTCCAATCAGCGGATGATCAAATTGCTGATTGTAAATGTTTTCACATACATAGTATAGTTCTCCTTTGATTTCAAGCGGATCTCCATCTGTAGGAACCTGATCAACTGACATTTCCGGCAGTTCAGACTGGTCAACAACATTAAATGGTTTAATCAACATTTTATTCATAGGCACAAATTAAAAATACTTATAAGATTATAACCATTTACCGGCTTAAAAACCAACTCCCAAAGTTACACTTTTCAAAAGAAGTAAGAATTATCGCACCATCGCACAGGCCTAATTGCCTTTTACTACCTCCCCGTCAGTATGTCCGCTGATCTTATTGTTTTTCATTTCGACAGGAAGACTGTTTAAAGTCAACTGTATGGCAGCAGCTTGTTTTCCGCTGCCGGTATTGCGGATGATATTATCTTCGAGAACCACCCCTTCAGCCTTGCAGTTCACTGATATTCCGTATCCTTTTTCTTTCATCCCGTTATTTTCGATCAGGTTATTTTTAAAGATGCTTCTGTGAGGCGCATTCAGAGCTAACTCACCTCGCAGTTGAATTCCATCTGATCCGTTTTCATAGATATGATTACCGGCGTATAGCATATCAATATCCTTATGACCTGTACATATCCCGTTGATGCCATTGTTATGAAAGTTGTTATTTCTGACAATACCATTCTTAACTCGCCAGCATACGAAGAGTCCGTAACCGTCATTATTATAACTGTTGTTCCCTTCAACGAGAGTGAAAGGAGATCCGGTGCCGGGGTGCAGCCCGCTGTTGGCACAACCATAAACCTCGCAGTTGCGCACAGTGACATATTCAGTGATCTGCCAGCTGATTCCATCACAGTTGAAGTTCTTGACGGTAACGTTTTCAACAATTGCCTTATGTACTTTATGAAGGTATATCCCTCCGGCCCTGCAGCCATCGATCATATCGTTGCATTCCCTGCTTCCGTCAACCGTGAGATTCGCAATCCTCACATTATTTGCATCAACTGCGGAGATCACTGAACAGCTGTTCGATAAGGTACCTTTTTTATCGGCATGGTAATCGCGAAGCAGGTAATCGTCTATGTAGATTACATTGCCTTTTATTCCAGTAATCCTTGCCGTTGTGAGGTCCCATCCCGAACGCTGGGTCTCGTCGTAGATTGCTACACCCATTCTCGGTTTGAAACCCGAGGCATCGGCCACGGTGATCTGCAGTTCACCATAATCTGCATCAAGAGCAAATGGCGACCTGAAACCCTTACATTTCTTCAATACAGTGTTTGCACCCGATCCCACCAGCGACATGTTATCATACAATCTTACAGGAGCAGTGATATCATAATTTCCGGGTAAAAGCATTACTGTACCATTGTTGGACGTATTATGTAAAGCATCGATTGCAGTCTGGATCGCCTCTGATGTATACCCGTGTATATCGGCATTTGTGCCTCCGACAGTAATTTTTCTTTCCGGGACAACAGGATTAACAACTGAAACAGCCAGCGAGTCGTGTTTAACGGTCAGTTCCTGAAAATTAATGGGTTTTGTAGACCCGGAACCGGTGGTTGCTATCCCCGTTAGTGGTTTATTTTCCCGGACACATGCGGTGAAAATGATTAATAATGAGAGGAATGGGATCGTTTTCATTATTTTAATAGCTGTTTACTAAGTTAATTTAATAAAATGGATGTGCGGTTAGATCTGTCTTGCCCTTTTAAAGATTGACATGTTTTATATTTGAGTTTTGAATCAAAATTACACTTTATTTTAAACCATGATTATATTTACTAGGAGCCGATACCGGTGATCTCTCAAAATGATGATATCTTAACATTAATCCGCTGTGGCCTGTCTTCCTTTCAACATTATACATCTTCCCCCGCAAGACATCGATTTGTAATTTACCCGATTTTAGTATCTTTACGTAAACAGTAAATTAATCATATGAAAAAGTCAAAGCAGATTTTATTACTTTCAATAACTATTTCAGCTATTGCCATGATGATGTCTGTTTCATTTCAGGCTAAGCACGAAAATGTTACAGGCACCTGGAATCTGACAGTTGAAACAAGTATGGGTTCAGGTAATCCTGTATTTGTTCTGAAACAGGAAAATGATACACTTATAACCGGAACATATACGGGTACTTTTGGAGAAGCTCCTGTTAAAGGCACTATTAAAGTCAATAAAATCGATTTGAAATTTTCGGCTTCGGATATGGCAATTGAATATACCGGTATTATAGATGACAATAGTATGAAAGGAAAAGTTGTCTTTGGCACAATGGGTGACGGAACCTTTACCGGGACAAGGAAAGAAAAATAATCTGGTCTTTTAGCTAATGGCTCGTAGTTCGTAGCTCATGATGAACCTAAGGTCTTTCAAGTCTCGCAGTCATTATTTAAATATACAACCTTTATAACCTTAACAACCCCGTTAAAACCTTCAATATTACGTTATAATGAGACAAAACATTCTTCCGGCATTTAGCAGGTACCTGAGTTTATTAATGATATTTCTCACTTTTGGAATTTTATGTAAAGGTCAATCCGTAGAAACCACTGCAAAGCCCGAATCAATGACAATTACTCCATGGCCAAATGAATCGTGGCTGTCTTTAAATAATGTTTACAGCTATGATTCGTTACTTTACAAACATTACAAGACAGCATACAATCAAATACCTGCAATGCCATATTATCAAATTGAATCAGCTTACGAAAATGAACATAATTCAACACCTCAACAGCTTCGTTCCCAGGCTTACTGGGCAATCTTATCGGGTGCAATGGGACATATTTTCGGGAACTGTCCCATATGGCATTTTGGATCTTTTAAAACATGGTGTAATGCAACTGACTGGAAAAATGAAATGAATAATTATGGATCGGTAACCATGGATTATCTTCAAAGATTGTTCAGATCCCGTTCATGGCAAACATTAATTCCTGATTTTGAAAATCATGTAATAACATCCGGTTATGGCACATTGTATTCAAAAGACTATGTAGCCAGCGCCAGAACTTCAAACGGGAATACAATAATAGCATACCTGCCTTCGAAAAGGACGGTTACAGTAGATATGAGCAATATTCAGGGAGAGAAAGCAAAATGCTGGTGGTATAATCCTTCCAATAGGAAAGCCATAGTTAGCGGGACATATAATAATTTCGGATTTCGCAGCTTTACTCCCGATTCAGAAGGTGACTGGGTGCTTGTTATTGATAATGCTTCCATGAAACTTCCTGCTCCCGGAAGTCAGTAACCCGCCTTAGTGTTCACCGCGTGGTACTAAGAGACTGAGAGACTAGAAGACCGGGAGAATGTGAGATTCCTTTGCGACCTTTGCTATTAGGGATTTCCATACTTAAAAAACAAAATCTTTCAATAAATACAGGACCAGAACCCAGCACAATTTTAAAAAAAATGAAAATAAAAAAGATAAACAGATTTAGTGAACGTGTATATGAAGCTGTTTTAAGGTTACTACCCCAGGTTGATTCGGAAGCAGATTTACCTTCTGAAGAATATTTTAAAGGAATCTTAACCTCTGAAAACATCCATTTCTTCATTGCTGAACTTGACAATAAACAAATAGTCGGAATGCTTACGATCGGAACTTGCAATATACCATCGGGGAAAAAAGTCTGGATAGAAGATGTGGTTGTTGATGAAGCTCAAAGGGGTAAAGGGTTTGGTAAAGAATTGATACTTTTTGCAATAAATTATTCCGGATCATTGGGTGCAAGGGCTATCGGACTAACATCAAGGCCATCCAGAATTGTTGCTAATCGATTATATCAAAAGATAGGATTTAAGCAGTATGAAACGAATGTATATAAATATCTGTTAAAATAATTAACTTTCTAATAAATATCATTTTTGCCGTTTTGCCGTTGCTTCATTGTTTCCCACTGTGTCCTGGGCCCTGCGCCCTGCGCCCTGAGGCATGATATCTCGCCTATAAAACAAAATACATATATTGTCTTGTGGTGTTGAGGTCTTGACAAAACAAAAATTGGCTGCAATTTGTTTTAAATGGGATAAGATATGTAAAAAATGATCTTTTTAATTCATTATCTCAGTGTTTTTAATTATTTTGAAGTCAAATAAAAACGAATAAGTTTAACTAAAAAGAAAAACTATGAAAAAGCTTGTAATCATTTTGCTGGCAGTTGTATTTCTTAGCACAACGGCCTTTGTGGTCGTACAACAGAACAAGAGAACTGAAGCTGCTAATCACCCCAGAATTGAGAGCGCTATTAAAGAGCTTGAAAGTGCCATAGATTATATGGAGAAAGCACCGCATGATTTCGGAGGACACAGAGTCCAAGCCATTGCTGACTCAAAAAGGGCCGTTGCATCATTGAAACTTGCTTTGCAATACCGCGCCAAAGAAGATAACATGAAGAGAAGGTAGGCGAAAATACGGTATTGCTGTCTTGCAGTTCTTGCAAGCCTTGCGGTCTTGCAGGTCCTTAGTTATGCTTTCATTATAATTACAGCCGTTAAAGCCTTTACAGCATTTAAAGCCTTACCTCGGGTCAATATAGTACATTTTCCGCATTTTCATTTGCGCCATCAGGTCATTGCGCTGTTACGCCGTTGCACCATTTCCCCCTGGGCAACTTCCTGCCA
>PLLX01000271.1 GCA_003141415.1 Bacteroidales bacterium | reverse complement strand
TGTGTTTTCACACAGCCTCGCCAACCGGGGGTTACCAACCAAGTATTTTTTCAGCTCTGAAGGAGCTGAATACCATTACCTGAAAAGTCCTGAACTCCTGATTATCTAAACTTCCTTAAGCCCCTTCAGGGCTTGAGATCAGAGGGTTAGGCCCTAACCCCCGGTTGCACCAGGGGTTATTCATATTCTGCCACTTTGTGGCAATAATAATTTCAAGAACTTTTATAAACATTTCAAAACTTTAATTCTTTTTTAATTTCATTTTAATCTCCGTTTAATAGCAGCGGCTTAACATTGCATGTGTTAGTTATTTTGAGTTAGGGTTTATAATTCTCCTGAATTATTTGCATAGTCAGGATTCGTTTTTAGAGTAACAGGTTAGTATTGTTTAGGTTAGTTTTTGCTGGTAAATGAGGTAACAGGTTCTACAAATCAGGTCGCAGATTTTAAGGGTATTTGAAAATTATAATATTTACGGCCTTTTAATTTGTTGAGCCTGTTTTACAGTTTAACTGAAAGCATAAAAGAAGAACAATATTATATATACATAAAAGATAACCCTGACGATGTTTGTAATAAAGAAGTTTTGCAGCAATTTAAATGAATCCGGGTGCTTTGCTTTCCTTTTCATTTTTTTGCTAGTAGTTTCAGCATGCCAATCCAATAAAAACTCTTCATCTAAAAAACAATCTGTTGCATCCGTTCCGGCTGCAAATGGTGATTATTTCCAGGAGATCGGTAAAGAGATCGGCATCGATTTTGTTCACTCCATCGGCGACAATGAACTAACTAATATCGTTGAATCAAGCGGCGCCGGAGCTGCTTTTCTCGACTATGATCAGGATGGATATATTGATTTATATGTCTGTAGCGGAACCTGGCTTAAAGGTGTAAGCAGTGGCGACAAACCTGATATGATGCCTGAGAACCATCTCTATCATAACCGTGGAGACGGAACTTTTGAAGATGTCACAAAGAAAGCAGGTGTTGGCGGTCCATGGTATAGCATGGGAGTTACCGTCGGCAATTATAATAATGATGGCTATCCCGATTTATATGTAAGTAATTACGGAACCAACGTACTTTATAAAAACAATGGTAACGGAACATTTACAGATGTTACCAAACGTGCCATGGTTGGAGGAAAAGAAACTGATTTCAGCACGGGAGCAGTCTGGCTTGATTATGATAACGATGGTTTCCTCGATCTTTATGTCGGCAAATACCTGAATTTTGATCCCAATTATAAATATTATTACGCTCCCGATGGATTTCCGGGACCGTTAGCCTATGACGCCCAGCCCGATGTTCTTTATCACAACAATGGAGATGGTACCTTTGAGGATGTGACAAAAAAAATGGGAATTATAGACCTCGATGGGAGAGCTATGGGCGTCGGAGCTGCGGATTATGACGATGATGGTTTCGTTGATATTTATGTTGCCAATGACCATTCAATGAACTATCTCTGGCATAATAACGGCGGAAAAAGTTTCACCGATATGGGTACTCCTTCAGGAACAGCATTCGGTCAGTCAGGAGAATCTACTGTAAGTATGTCAGTGGATTTTGCCGATTATATTGGTAACGGGTTGATGGATATGTTTATTTCTGATGATAAGTACTGCAGACTGTTTGAAAACATGGGGAACGGGATATTCACAGATAAGTCATATCCGTCAGGTATTGCAATGCCCGCCGGACAGTTTGTCGGATGGTCCTCATCTTTCTTTGACTATAACAATGATGGACTGGTAGATATCTATAAAACAAACGGAGCGCTAAAACACCTTTACGGTCAGGAAGATCAGGTATTCGAAAATCTTGGAAATGGAAAATTTAAGGATGTTTCATGGGATCTGGGCAGTTACTTTAAGAAGAAACTGGTTGGTCGCGGGGCGTGTTTTGGCGATTATGACAATGACGGTGATATTGATGCATATATTGTTAATCTTAATGACAGGGGGGCTTTCCTCAGAAACAATAAGGGAAATCAGAATAACTGGATAATGCTTAACCTGATTGGAACAATAAGTAACAGGGATGGAATAGGTGCAAGGGTGAAAGTAACTTCAGGAGGCAAAGTACAGACTGCTCAGAAAAAAAGTACAACAGGTTATCTGTCCCAGAATGATCCCAGGATGCATTTTGGACTTGCTAAGAATGAGATTGTTGATAGAATTGAGATAAAGTGGCCATCTGGTAAGTTACAGGTACTTGAGAATATTAAGGTCAATCAGATTCTTACTGTCAAAGAACCCCAAAAATAACCTTTTAATGAACAAACTCAGAGCTACCATAGGCTTATCCTTCATAATGGCCATTGGCTTTTCCTGCATCTTTTTTTCATCCTGCAGAAAAAAAACCAGAGATGGAATGATAATTTTTACGAGGTTTCCAAAAAAGGTGCAGAATATAAATTATGTGACAGGAGATTCCTTGAGGTATATTCCCCAGGCACAGATCGTGGCATTGGACCCTGATAAACCTGAATCATCATTAAAGGTACTTACTTCTGATTACTATTCTGCAAGAGCTCCACAGATTTCATATGATGGTAAATATTTGCTTTTTGCTGCCCAGCAAAAACAGAATGATCCATGGCAGATATGGGAAATGGATCTGAATAATCTGAAGTCCAGACAAGTGACTTCTTCGAAGGAAAACTGTACCGATCCTGCTTATCTGCCCCTCGGACGTCTTGTATTCAGCAAATTCTCCGCTAATGATACATTGAAAGCCGGACATTCTTTGTATACCTGTAATATGGATGGCAGTAACATGAAGCGGATTACTTTTAATCCACATACATATTTTGCATCAAATGTATTAAGTGATGGTCGTGTTTTAACAATCGGAAGTCAGGTATTTCCTGAACAGGGATCTCCGATGTACATGGTTTTAAGACCGGATGGTACCAAGTCAGAACTGTTTTATAAGGGTGCTGAAGGGAGCAACTTATCCGGACCTGGATTGGAAACAAACAATGGTAAAATAGTTTTTATTGAATCAGACAAGAGCAACCCCGGGGAAGGAAATCTGATTTCAATAAACTATAACAGACCTTTACATTCAAGAGTAAATCTTTCATCAGAAGTTAAAGGTGATTTTCACTCTGTCTTTCCACAGCAGTCCGGCAGACTCCTGGTGTCATATCGTAAGTCAGAATCTGACAGGTATGCATTATACGAATTTGATCCTGAAAAGAAGGCTCTGGGTAGAGTCATTTATAGCAATAATGACTATGATGTGCTTGAAGTGGTCCTAACCGGGAAACATGAAAGACCAAAGAAACTGCCCAGTGAAGTGGATATGGGAGTAAAAACAGGTTTACTCATGTGCCAGGATATAAATGTTTTAGAGATGAAACATGTAGGAATCACATCATCCATTCCTAAATCATCGAGAATCGAGATCGTTGGGATCGACTCCACACTTGGATCAGTAGAGGTTTCGGAAGACGGCTCTTTTTATTTAAAAGTTATGGCTGACAAACCCTTTAAGATTCAGACTGTAGATAAAGCTGGCCATGTTTCGCATGGCCCATGCGGATGGATCTGGTTACGCCCTAATGAACGTCGTGGTTGCGTTGGTTGCCATGAAGATCCTGAAATGGTACCAGGGAACAGAGTTCCTTTGGCAGTTAAGACATCACCGGTAATAATACCGATGCATATAAATAAAGTAGTTGAGAAAAAGGTTTCATTGGAATAGATATGAAGAAATCAAGAATAATATCTGTAATAGTATTTTTTTCAGTTCTTGGATTGATTATCTATTTCCCGGGAAGAAAATGGGCCAGGGGTCATGTTAATTATATGACAGCTGTTGAAGATCACCCGCTCAATTGTCTCTCATGTCATGTTTACACTCAAAAAAGCGGATTTATATCAAAACTTGTCAACAGAAAATATCTGTCGCCTTTTAATCTCGCTGTATCAAGAGACGGGAGCAGGTTATATGTAGTTGCTCAGGAATCTAATGCTTTACTGGTTGTTGATCCCGAAACACATAAGGTCCTGAACAAAATCAAAGTAGGGAACCTTCCGCACAGTGTAATTCTCAGCAGTGACGGACAAAAAGCCTATGTAAGTAATGAGTGGTCCGATAATGTGTCAGTGATAGATTTAGCTTCGTCAAAAGTAGTTGATACACTGAATACAGGTGATGGTCCTGCCGGTCTTTCTCTTAGTGCAGATGGTAAATTTCTGTATGTAGTTGATTCATATTCTTCAAATATTTCTATTATTGATCTTAATACCGGAGAAGAACGAAAAAGATTTAATGCCGGGAATAACCCGACAGGAACGGAATTGTCTCCTGATGGAAAAACTTTATATGTGACCAGCAGACGTGCTCTGATTGAACCTTATGGGGAAACCCTCAAAAGTGAGCTTACTGTTGTTGATGAAAATACTCAAAGGATCAGGGAACGTCGTAACATAGAATCAGCCTATATGATGGAAAATGTTGCCTTCACTCCTACTGGTGATCTCGCTATGGCTACAATGATCAGGCCAAAGAATCTTGTTCCATCTATACAGGTTGAACAGGGATGGATGATGACCTACGGAATGACAATCATTGAGCAGAAGGAAAATGGCAGGGTTATTCAGTTATTGCTCGATGAACCTAATGCATACTATTCTGATCCATTTGATATAGTTATTACGCCCAACGGTAAAAAAGCCTTCATATCAAGTTCGGGTGTAAATACTATTTCAGTAGTTGATATTGATTCTATCCGCACTTTATTTGCAAAGTCTACTCCTGAGCAGTTGGCTAATTATTCCAACAATCTGGGAATCAGCGCCAGGTATGTAACTAAACGTATAAAAACCGGGGCAGCTCCGAAAGGGCTTGCTCTCTCATCTGACGGGAAACTTCTGTATGTTGCTGAACAACTCGAGGACAGGATCTCAGTAATAAATACCGAAAGTCTGGAAACTGTTGGTTCTATTGACCTCGGTGGTCCACGGACAATTACCGTAGCAAGGCAGGGACGCAGGCTTTTCAATAATTCCGGACATACATTTCAGACTCAGTTTGACTGCTATACATGTCATCCTGATATGCATGAAGATGGTCTTGTCTACAATATGGCATCCAAGGATATGGGTCGTAATCTGACAAATACACAATCTTTACGCGATATTGGTGACACTCCCCCATATAAATGGAACGGTAAAAACCAGACGGTTTATAAACAGGACGGGATGCGCTTTTCTACAGTTCTGACAAGAACCGAGCAGTTTAATTATAAGGATCTTGATGCACTTACTGCCTATATAATAACAGGAATACCTTATCCGCCGAATCTTCAGTATAATCCAAACGGGGAACTTACTGAATCACAGTTGCGGGGTAAAGCTTTGTTTGAAAGGACAAAAGATAATCTGGGGAATGATATCCTGGAAAATAATCGTTGCATTACCTGTCACCGGCCACCTTACTATACAAATCTGAAAATGGCTTATGTTAAAACGCTTGCTGTTACTGATGATTCCATGTTGTTTGATACTCCTCACCTTAATAATATATATGCTTCTCCGCCGTATTTACATGACGGTCGAGCTGCAACACTCGAGGAGATATGGACAAAGTACGGGAAGGAAGATAAGCACGGACGGGTTAATGATATGTCGAAAAATCAACTGAATGACCTTGTTGATTATTTGAAATCTCTTAGAGCCCCGGCCTACGAAAATAATATTCCAAAGAAACTTCATGCTAAAAACTAATATAATTAATAAAGTAAATCATGAGAAAAACATTACAAAAGAATAGCCTTCGAACAACAGTTGCAGTGATTCTTTGTGGTATTTGTTTTGTTACAGTTATTACTGCTCAGCCAAAAACTGTAAAAAACGCTGGCAAGACCGATATTAAAGATGATGCCAAATCGATGCCTGTTTATGGACATTGGAAAAATTTCACAACAAAAGACGGATTGCCATCGGACCATGCTTATTGTGTTCGTATTGATGGCAAGCGCGTACTGGTGGGAACACACGATGGTCTTGCAGTATATGAGGACGGAAAGTGGGAAACTTATACAACAAAAGACGGATTAGCTCATAATGGAGTTCTTTCAATAGACGTCAGTGAACTGACCGGTGATGTATGGATCGGAACACTGGGTGGTCTAAACCGTTGGTCAGCCGGTAAGTTTGAAACTTTTACACAGTTTAATAGTGGTCTCCCCAATGATCTGGTCTACTGTGTTATTTGCGATGGGAAAGATGTATGGACCGCCACAGGTGGAGGTGCCGGCCATTATGATACGTATACAAAGGAATGGGAAATATTCACAGAAAAGAATGCTCCCATGCATGAACCATGGACATATGGCGTTTCTGCCGGCGATGGAAAGATCTTTATTGCTGCATGGGGTGGCGGAGTAATTGAATACACAAAGAAAACAAAACAATTCAAGGATTATACCGATCCCGATGGTGAAATGGAAATTGACCTTCTACCTGATGACGGAGTAGTTCATGATATTACAACAGCTACTTCCTGGGCAGATGGCATGTTGTGGGTATCTACATATTTCGGCATGAGCAGTTATGACGGTACTCACTGGAAAGGGTATTTTGACCATGACAGCGGTTTGGCAAGTAATTTTATCAACTTTCTGAGGGCCGAAGGTCCGGTGGTTTTTATTTGCACCGATAAGGGATTAAGCAGCACGAATGGCAAGAGTTGGGTGACTTATAAGAAAAATGACAATAGCAGCGATGGAATGGCAATCATAAAAAATTATGGCCGTATCAGTGATAGTACCATTAATAAGACTACCAGGGAAGTTCCATTAACACCATCCATTGCACATAATTTTATAATTGGTGTTGATGCTGATAACGATGTCCTGTGGGTTGCCACTGAAAAAGGGGTGAGTCGTGGAGAATTGATAAAATAAACGGAAGTAGATTGAAATAAAAGAAATAATATAAATAATGGGCAATAACGAATTACTGATAGATCTTTCACGACTTACAGACGGTGAGCGGGTGGAGATGAAAAAACTCGGGATTTTAACTGATGATAACAAAATCACCGGATATGTTTATCCTTCCCTGCATAATGAGCGGCCTCCTATTGAGAAACATGTGGTGCATGCTCCCCAGGTAATTAACGAAGCATATAACTATCAGAAACCATCATCATTTTCAAGGGCATTGCGTCTTGATTTTGGCGGCCATAAGGTTCTGCTGATTTCAGGAACAGCCAGTGTAAACGAAGAAGGCAAAGCCGAACATATTGGTGACTTTAAAGCCCAGCTCTGGAGGACATACGTCAATATCACCAATCTTTTAGCAGCTGAAGGTATGACATGGCATGATGTAGTCAGAACTACAAACTATCTCAGGGATATTGAAAGAGATTATGCCGAATTCAATAAAATCCGCACCTCATTCTATCATTGGTTGAATCTTGATCCATTACCTGCAAGTACAGGTATTCAGGCAAGGTTGTGCTGGGAAACGCTCCTGGTTGAAATTGAAGTATATGCAATATGTAAATCTCATTAAAACTCAGATCATGAAACTAAACTGTAGATTATTATCAGTTGTTGGGCTTATCCTTTGTTCCGTTTCAATTTTAACCGGACAGGATGATAAACAGAACTATGGTAAGGCTACTGATGAAATTTTTCCATATCAGAGGTTTCAGAAAGCCTATAAGTATTTTTTTCTTGAACCCATTCAATTCTATGGAGCCGGAAGGGAGATTCCTCCTCCCAAAGACATTAAAGAGGTAAGAATTGGATTTTTAGGGCCACTAGAAGGTTCAGAAATTGTTTCCCTCGGAAAACAGATGTTGCAGGGAGCCTCTCTTGCAATTGATGAGGCCAATAAAAAAGGAGGGTATCATGGAATTCCATTCAAATTAATGATACACAATGATGTAGGCGCATGGGGTGCGGCTGCAAATGAAGTTGTCAAAATGGATGATGAAAAAGTGTGGGCATGGCTTGGTTCCATTGACGATATAGTGTCTCATGTTGCAATACGAGCAACACTTAAACTGGAAATACCTATGGTATGTCCTGGTGATCCGGATCCCACTTTCACTGAGACGAATATACCCTGGGTAATTCGTGTTATCAGTGATGATCGGCAGAGTAGCTATGCGCTGGTTAACCAGATTTACAAAAAGGACGGTCATTCCAGGGTTGCAGTGATCAGGGCAAACAACCGGTATGGAAGAGTGGGGATCAAAATATTTTCAGAAACAGCCACCCGTGTTGGGCATCCAATGGTTATTGAAGAGCGGTTTAACGACGGAGAAACAGATTTCAAAACACAGCTCGAGAGGATTATGGCAACTGCCCCCGATGCTATACTTATCTGGGGCAACGCCAGAGAATCAGGTCTTATTTTACAGCAGATGCGTGCAATGGGATTAGAACAACCAATCTATGGCTCAGACAGGATGGTTTCTCCGGAGTTTCTTAAAATTGCAGGCAACCTGGCTGATGGCATAATGACTACATGTCAGTATAACCCAAACTCCGATAATCCAAAATTAAAAGTATTTCAGACCAATTATTTCAACAGATTCGGCCTGGAACCGGATGTATTCGCAGCACATGCTTATGACGGTATGAATATGATCATTGAATCTATAAATAAAGTAGGGCTGAACAGGGTTTTAATCCGCGATGTTCTCACCGATCTGAAGACTTTTCAGGGGTACCAGGGCGTGACCGGCAAAAAGGTATTTGATAAGAGCTGGAACAATATTGCAGATATTTGGATTGCTAAAGTTCGCCATGGCAAGTTCGAATTCACTTCCGCTCCGTCAATTGATCCTAAGAATAAAGTAGGCAGTAAAACAGGTAATTACTAATCTGAAAAAGTTACAGAAAATGGAAACAAATCCATGCAATAATAGCGTAAACGGTGGATCTTCCATTGCGTCAAAAGTGAGTCGTAAGACAAAGCCCGATGATACAATTGTGAATATCAACGGAGTTAAGGTAGGTGGTTCTGAAATTGTGATCATTGCAGGTCCATGTGCGGTCGAGAGCCGTGAACAGCTTTTCGAAACTGCCAGATCAGTAAAGGCAGGGGGAGCTCGTATCCTGAGAGGAGGCGCTTTCAAGCCACGCTCTTCACCCTATAACTTTCAGGGAATGGGAGAAGAAGGGTTGAAACTGCTTGGTATTATAAGAGAAGAGACAGGTCTGCCGATAGTAACAGAGGTAATGGATACCCGCCAGGTTGAACTAGTGGCTTCATATGCTGATATGATACAGATCGGATCGCGTAATATGCAAAACTATCCACTTCTGAAGGAAGCAGGAATGTGCAAAAAGCCGGTTTTACTGAAGCGGGGTATGATGGCAACTATCGAAGAGTATTTAATGGCAGCCGAATATGTACTTAATCAGGGTAACGAACAGGTGATTCTTTGTGAAAGGGGCATACGGACTTTTGAAACATCCACAAGAAATACACTTGATCTTAGCGCCGTTCCGATGCTAAAAAAACTAAGC
This sequence comes from Bacteroidales bacterium, assembly GCA_003141415.1. Classification (GTDB taxonomy): domain Bacteria; phylum Bacteroidota; class Bacteroidia; order Bacteroidales; family VadinHA17; genus LD21. The sequence continues at coordinate 11,114 of PLLX01000271.1, read as the reverse complement.
CATCTTCCGGTAATTGTTGATCCAAGTCATGGAACAGGTCTCAGGTGGATGGTGCCTGCGATGGCAAAAGCGGCTATAGCTGTAGGGGCAGATGGTTTAATAATGGAGGTTCACTATAAACCTGAAGAGGCAATTTGTGATGGGTACCAATCGCTTGACCTGGATGAATTTGAGCAGTTGATGTCGGATCTGCAGAAAATTGCAAGAGCGGTCGGGAGAGAAATTTCGTCACCAAAACCTTCTCTTGTTTGAAGGCAAATTGAGGTCACTCAATGAGATTACTGAAACTATTATTACCAACATATTTCTTAATAGCACTGCTGGTATTTATCGGCCAGGATATTAAAGCAATTCAGAATCCTGATGGGTCAGGAAAGACAGTAAAAATCGGATTGCTAATTCCTTATAAAAACGCCATGGCCGCAGGGCATGGTGCTGAAATGGCAATCCGTAAAGCAAACGAAAAGGGCGGATATAATGGCAAACCATTCCAATTGGTAGTACGGTCAATGGAGGGCCCCTGGGGAACAGGCTCAAAACAAGCAGTCAGCCTTGCATTTGATGAAAATGTGTGTGCATTAATGGGTTCTCACGATGGACGAAACGCTCACCTTGTTGAACAGGTTGCTGCCAAAACCAGAAAGGTTTTCTTATCAGCATGGGCTAGTGATCCTACTCTTTCCCTGGCTTTTGTTCCATGGTATTTCAGCTGTGTACCAAACGATTATCAACAGGCTGATGCACTTATCGAAGAAATTTATACTAAAAGAAAAATTACTAAAATAGCCGTTGTTTCAGATAATGATTATGATTCAAAACTGGCACTTGAAAGTTTTGTGAAAAAAACTAAAATAGCCGGTAATACAGATCCGCTGCAGCTATTCTATGATAATCTGAATCAGAATTTTAATGCAATAATCGACCAGATAGATAAAGCTGATATCAAAGGCATTATTCTTTTCGGACAGCCTAACGGTTCCTTAAGATTAATTCAGCAATTACAACAGAGGAAAATTAAACAACCCATATTTGGCTCATTTGCTCTTTTGGATGAAGATGAAATTTCAGATCAGGATCTTAAATACTATAAAAATATTATACTGATTTATTCAGATAACAGGGCTGGCTCAAAATACTCTGCCTTTAGTGAGGAGTTCAAGAAAACTTATGGCAGGATACCCGGACCTGTTGCAGCATATTCTTTTGATGGCATGAATTTGCTCATTGAAGCCATTAAAAATAGCGGTACAGATCGTGAAAAGATTCAAAATTATTTGTCAGGAATTCATTATGAAGGTGTCACCGGACCAATTCAATTTGACGAAAGAGGTAACCGTATGGGTACTCCACATCTGATGGAAATAAAAAATGGCATTCCGGTTTCTCTTGAAAGGTAAACTCACCTTTAAGTTCCTTTTATTTCTTAATTTTGATGCTATGAACCTTTCTGAAAAAATTCGATTATAATGAAGAAATATAACATCTTATTATTATTATTCCTCTGCTCCTCTTTTCTCTTCAGCTGCAAGGAAACTGCAAAAGACACCAAACAAAAATCTGTTGAATTGATGACAACCCAAACCATGGGGCTTGCATATCTTGAAGAGTTTAAGCTTGATGACGCTGAAAAAGAATTTCTAAAGTTCATCAAAATGGCACCCAATGAAAAACTTGGATATGCAAATCTGGGCCTGGCATATTTAAGAATGGGTAAATATCCTGAAGCAAAAAAACAGCTTTTTGAAGCAATTAAAATTGATCCAAAAGATCCGGATATAAGGTTGCTTCTGGCGACAGTTTACCAGATGAATGATGAACGTGAAAAAGCTATTTCAGAACTTAAAGAGGCTCTTAAATCTGCCCCTGACCATATTAAAATACTATATGATCTCACTGAATTATATGCTGCAGCAATCGATGTTGAATCCCAGCAACAACGAAAGAATTTCCTGCTTCAGCTGGTTGAAAAAGCTCCGGATAATCTTGTGCCCCAGCTTAGTCTTACCGAGATATACATACATAACGGAGAGAATGATAAAGCGACTGAACAATTAGAAATTATTCATAAACAATTTCCGGAATTTCCTAAGGAAGCCATTGATTATTACAATAAAACCCTCGCATTACTGAAAAAACCTGATAAAGAAAATGCTATTGTACAATTCACAATTTTTCATAATTATCTTAAGGTCACTTCACCATATCAGGCAGGTATTATGGACCTGAAAGGGCCTGGCGGATCGTTGATCGGTTTCCCGCTGATTACTTATGATCAACAGCCAACTTCTTCGTCAGGAGAGAATAAATCAATCGTGGATGCAATTAAATTTACCGACGCAACGGCATCTGCCGGTTTGAACATTATCCCGGCTAATATTGATGATAAAAATACAGAATTCCGGTATTCCACTCATGTTGAAGCAGCTGATTATGATAGTGACGGAGATGTGGATCTCTATGTGGGAAGCTACGATCAGGCATCTTCCACTTATAAGCACTACCTCCTAAACAATGATATGGGCAGGTTTAAAGATGTTTCAGAAGAAGCCGGAATAAAGCATTCAGGTAAGGAATCATCGGCTGCATTTGCTGATTACGACAACGATGGATTTCTCGACCTTTTTATTGTAAGAGAAGGCGGTGATATATTGTACAGAAATGCCGGAAAAGAAGTTTTTGAAAATGTCACTGACAAAGCACAGGTTGGCAGCAAAACAGGGGGAAACAGAGCATTATTCTTCGATATGGACCATGACGGAGATCTTGACTTATACGAAACAAGATCTAATTCAAATATGATGTTCAGGAATAATGGCGATGGAACTTTTCAGGAGCAGGCAGAAAAAATGGGAATGTCGTGTAAGAATGCAAATAGCCGTGAAGCAGTTTTTGGTGATTTTGACGACGATGGAGACATTGACTTTTTTGTAGCGAATGAGAATGGCAGCAATAACCTGTTTTCAAATCAGCGTCAGGGATTTTTTAAGGATATTACCCAAGAGAGTGGCCTTAAAAGTAACGGAGGATCAGGCGCAGTAGCCGTGGGAGATTATAATAATGACGGATTTCCTGACCTTTTCATTACATCAGTTAATGGAGGGAACCATGAACTATTCCGGAACAAAGGCAATGGTAGTTTTGAACTTGTAAAAAATTCAAAAGAGATGTTCTCTGCAATGCAGCATGTGAAAGCTTATGATGCCAGGTTTTTTGATTTTGACAATGATGGATATCAGGATCTTATAGTTGTGGGTGAATCAGAGGAGAAAGGCGGACGCGGAGTGTTTCTTTATCATAATGACGGGAAAGGGAATTTTGAAGATGTATCCAGGCTTTTACCGGATGAACCTAAATCAGGAAACCAGATAGCTATATTCGATTATAATGATGATGGTGATCTGGATGTTGTAATTGCCGGGTTAAATGGAGGTGTTACACTTTTACGAAATGATGGTGGAAATAATAACCATTATGTGACGATGAAGCTTGTCGGGCTAAGAGCCGGAAGTGCTAAGAATAATCATTTTGGGATCGGAGCAAAAGTGGAAGTACGATCGGGTGATCTTTATCAATCAATGGTGGTGACAGATCCAAGTGTACATTTCGGACTGGGAAACAGGTCAAAAGCGGATGTGATAAGAATTACATGGACAAATGGCGTACCACAGAATATATTTTCGCCGGGTACCGATCAGGCTCTGATTGAGGCACAGACCCTGAAAGGATCATGTCCATTTCTGTTTACCTGGGATGGCAATGAATTTGTATTTGTAAAAGATGTCATGTGGAGGAGTGCACTCGGTATGCCACTTGGTATAATGGGAGGAAATACCGCATATGCCTTCCCTGATGCATCCGATGATTATTTGAAAATCCCTGGTGATTTATTGAAACCGAAGAATGGATTATATTCTATTCAGCTGACTTCAGAACTCTGGGAAACAATGTTCTTCGATAAGGTACAACTGGTTGCTGTGGATCATCCGGATTCAGTTGATGTTTTTGTTCCTGAACAGTTTTCTCCGCCACCGTTCCCAGGAAATATGCAATACCAGGTTAAAGAAAAACACATCCCGGTTTCTGCAAAAGATTCACAGGGAAATGATGTTCTTTCATTTATAGCTGAGAAAGATGATAAATACTTGTCTGATTTCAAACCCGATAAATTCCAGGGAGTTACAGAAATGCATGACCTGATTCTTGATCCGGGAGAGGTGGGAAAAAACAAAAATCTGCTTCTTTTTCTGAATGGCTGGATATTTCCTACGGATGCCAGTATTAATGTTGCTATCTCACAATCTGAGAAACTGAAAGTGATCCGTCCTTTTGTACAGGTCGTAAATGAGAAGGGTGAATGGGAAACAGTTATTGAGAATCTGGGCTTTCCTATGGGAAAGGATAAAACAGTAATTGCTGATCTTTCAGGCAAATTCCTCTCCGGAGATCACAGGATCAGGATCAGGACTAATATGGAGATTTACTGGGATTATATATTCTTCTCTGATAATATCTCAAACGCTCCGGTCATTTCAACCATACTTAACCCTGTTTCTGCAAACTTGCATTACAGGGGATTTTCACACAGCTACAGAAAAGGAGGCCGCTATGGACCTCACTGGTTTGATTATTCCAATGTTGATAAAAGCAGGAAGTGGCGCGATTTGTCGGGCAACTATACACGATACGGTGATGTATTGCCACTCCTGACTGAATCGGATAACAAATATGTTATTTCAAATGCAGGTGATGAAACATCGATTGAGTTTGATTCAAAAGTTTTACCTGAATTAAAAAAGGGATGGAAAAGAGATTTTCTCATCCACAGTGTAGGCTGGGTTAAAGATGGTGATATAAACACGGCTCTTGGAAGCACGGTTTTACCCCTACCCTTCCATGGTATGAAAAGCTATCCTCCCGATGTGAATGATATTTATCCGAGTGATGCTGAACATAAGAGGTATCTTAAAGAATATAATACCAGAGTTGTTACTGCAGATGATTTTCGTAATGCAATTAAAAAATAAATGCCAATATCCTGGATTAATGATAATTAATAATTTTATTGACCCCCTTCCCAACCTTCCCCCAAGGTGGGGGGCCGAGCGTTTAAAACTTGCCCGGTGGGCAAGTTTAGCGAAGGCGCCAGACTGCATGGGAGGCCCTTTCCCCCTTGAGGGAAATAAGAAAGGGGGTAAAATACAAAAGATGTTTACAATGTTTTTGTTTTGTCTTTTTACAGTGACTTTCCCAGGTGTCTTATCCGCTCAGAAAAAAAATGTCATGTTTACCGATATCACCAAAAAGGCTGGAATTACTTTCAAATATACCTTTGGAGACAACTCATACAAGAATATAATCGAGAGCAGCGGTTCCGGGATTACTATATTTGATTACAATAACGATGGGCTTATGGATCTCTACCTTATGAACGGGACATACCTTGAAGGCATATCGGATCCTGAAGGGAAAATATATAAAAATTCACATAACGAGCTTTATAAAAATAACGGTAACGGAACGTTTACGGAGGTCTCTAAAACTGCCGGAATAGGCGGTCACCAGTGGAGCATGGCAGCGGGTGCTATCGATCTCGATAATGACGGCTACCAGGATCTTTATGTTTTGAATTATGGCCCGAATATTTTCTACCATAATAATGGTAACGGAACATTCAGTGATATTACCTCCTCATTAGGTCTGAGCGGACCCGATACATTAAACGGCTTTACAAAGTGGAGTATCGGGGTTGCATTCTGGGACTATAACCATGATGGAAGACTCGATGCGATGGTTGGCAACTTTCTGGCATTTAACCCTGCATATGTTTCACCCGGAACTCCTGAAATGATGCCAAGCCCTTCTGAGTACAATGGACAGGCTTCAATGTTGTACGAACAGCAAGCCAATGGAAAATTTATTGATGTCACCAAGAAAAACAACCTCTATTTTCCTGATTCAAAATGTATGGGCCTTACAGTGTTCGATTATGATGATGATGGTGATCTTGATATCTTTCAGGCCAATGACCATCAGCTAAATTTCCTTTTCAGAAATGACAACGGTGCATATAAGGAAGTTGGAGTGGCAAGCGGCGTGGCAGCAAACGATCAGGGGATAGGTACAGGTTCGATGCATGCATCAATTGGTGATATTGATGGTGATGGATTGATTGATATCCTCGTTTCAGATCTTGATCATGGCGCTCTTTACCACAATGTTGGTAATGGTCTTTTTGTTGACATAACAGAGGAAAGTGGTGTTGCTGCAGCTATGGAAGGTAAAAGTAGTTGGGGGGCACAACTTTTTGATTATGACAATGATGGGGACCTCGATATAGTTGCTGTAAACGGGAATGCAGAGGAACTTATTCCTCAATATCCACTCTTGCTTGAAAATGATGGTAAGGGACATTTTAAGAATGTAGGGAAGGAACATGGCGCCTATTTTTCGACCAAACGCTCCGGCCGGAGTTTGGCCGTCTGGGATTTTGACAATGACGGAGACCTCGATATCATTATTTCTCATCTTGACAAGCAGGGAACACCTGTACTGCTCAGAAATGATGGGGGAAATAAAAACCATTGGCTTGGATTGACGTTGAAAGGAAAAAACGGACCGGCTTCTGCAATTGGTGCAAAAGTGACTGTTTCAGCTGGCGGAAAGAAGCAGGTTCTGGTCAATCAATGGGCAACCAGCTATCTCTCTAACAATGATCCCCGTCTTCACATTGGACTGGGTCAGCAAAAACAGATTGACCTGCTTGAGATCAACTGGTCCGATGGGAAAAAAGAGGTTTATAAGTATCTTGCTTCCGATCGTTATATTACCATATTAGAGGACAAAGGAATTGTAATAAAATAATAATTGATAACAGTTAAAAACAAAAATATGAATAATCAATATGTAAGCAATGTTGTGGATCTAACAAATCCCGAAAAGAATGTCATTTATAATATGACACACGAAGAAGCGGTAAATATTGTCAGATCAGGTGATGTTGAAGCTGTTCGAAAAATTGACGGACAATTTTCTCTGGTTTCTGTCGATGGAAAAACCATAAGAATGGCAAGATCAATTGGCCGTCCGATTCGTTATTTTATTGCAAAACTCCCGGCTGGTCCCAATCTGATTATTGCTGAACGCATTGATGTTATTTATAATTATCTTAAAAAGGAAGGCCTTGATGACCAGTTTCATCCCTCCTATACAAGGATGGCTCCGGCTCACTATATTACGAAAATAGAACTTTTGGGTTGCCCAGATCCAAATCCGGTTTACAACCGGTTTTTCACTCCTGAACGTAACAAGTTTTCCAACGAGGATCCGAAACAAATTGGTGAAAATTATATTGGAGCCTTATATGAAGAAATCAAAAAGTGGCTGCAGTTCCGTGCAAAAACAGGCCCTGTCGGAGTTACTTTTTCTGCCGGGATTGACAGTGGTTCGGTTTTCTTGCTTACCTATCATGCACTGAATGAACTTGGTGAGAGCCCGTCAAGACTTAAAGCTTTTACACTTTCGATTGACGGAGATGGTGCTGATTTACTACAGGCCAGGAAATTTCTGGAAGCCCTGAATCTCGGAATATTTCTGGAACCAATAGAAGTGGATTATTCATCATTGGACTGGAAGAAGGCGGTGAAAGTTGTCGAAGATTATAAACCACTTGATATACAATCCGCAACAATGAATTTATCCCTTCTGCAGGGAATCCGGTCGCGTTATCCCGATTGGAAATACATAATTGACGGAGACGGGGGTGACGAAAACTTAAAAGATTATCCGATTGAAGAAAATCCTGAGCTGACCATACGCAGCGTCCTCAATAACCTGATGCTTTATCATGAAGGCTGGGGAGTAGAGTCAATCAAACATTCATTAACCTATTCAGGAGGATTGAGCAGAGGATATATGAGAACCTTTACTCCTTCGGATTTCCTGGGTTTTGAAGGATTCAGCCCTTATACCTTACCTAATGTGATAGAAATTTCTGAGGGTATTCCTTATATTGATATGACCAATTGGGATCATCAGAAATTATATGATCTTAAGGGACAAATAGTTTCTTCCGGAATCAAGTCTGTTACGGGATTGGATATGCCTGTTTTTCAGAAAAGACGGTTTCAGCATGGGGCAGCTTCCGCAAAGGACTTTAACAGACATTTTCCTGTAAAAGAAATAGCGTACAGGAAGGAGTTTCTTTCAAATTATGAGTGAAGATCCTGAATTCCTGATCAATGACCAGTGGATAGTGTCCAACAGGGGAAGTAAAAATCCTGTTGATCCGCAAAAGCCTTATGCATGGCTTATAGAGAAAGAACGGACCATTTCGGGGGAAATTGAAAATACAGCAATCATTTTTCTGACGAATCGGGAATGCCCTTTTCATTGTCTGATGTGCGATCTGTGGAAAAACACGACCGATGAATCTGTTGCGCTAGGTGCTATTCCAAATCAGATTGAATGGGCCCTGGAACAGATGCCTGATGTTAAACATCTTAAACTTTATAATAGCGGAAGTTTCTTTGACGGGAGGGCAATTCCTCAAAAAAACTATAAGAAAATCGCTTCATTAATAAAAAATTTCGAAACAGTTATTGTTGAAAGCCATCCTAAGTTAATCAATGAAAAATGTCTCGATTTCAGGGATATGCTCAAACCTGAACTACAAGTTGCACTGGGACTGGAAACTGTGCATCCTGAGATTCTCCGGAAACTTAATAAACAAATGACTTCGGATGATTTCAAGAATTCGGTAAGCTATCTTACACATCATGGAATCAGGTCAAGAGCATTTATTCTGCTCAGGCCTCCCTTTCTCTCGGAATCAGATGGCATATATTGGGCTGAACAATCAATCAACTTCGCATTCAGAGCCGGAGTTGAATGTTGCATTGTTATTCCTGTCAGGGCAGGAAATGGTGCAATGGATTTTTTAATGAAAAAAGGAGACTTTAACTTGCCCGATATTCATTCTCTTGAAACGGTTCTGGAATATGGAATCAGTCTAAATGCAGGTCGTGTATTTGCCGATGTATGGGATCTAAGTCAGTTTTCCAGCTGTAATAAATGTATTGATCAAAGGACCATCCGGCTAATTGACATGAACCTGAGTCAGGGAATAGCTACTCCGGTGGAATGTTCATGCAATCACAATTCAGCAACCATTGGTTAAAGATAAAAGATAAAAGACAAAAGACAAAAGACAAAAGTAAAAAGTAAAAAGTAATTTTGGCCCTGATTGGTAAGATTGCCACGCCCTCCTTCGTCGGGCTCGCAATGACATTACATGTAAGGTAATTAGGCGTTATAACGAGAAACGAGAAACGAGAAACGAGAAACGAGAAACGAGAAACGAGAAGCAAGCAACGAGCAACGAGCAACAAGCAGTGAGTAAGAAGGAATTTAAATGTTAATAATGGGTTTTGTCTGATAGCTGATCTCTTCCTTTTTATAATATACTTTTTCAAGAAATAATCCACTCGGCGGTGCTGTAAGCTTTGCCGGAATATCTGTTTTCAGTTTGAAAAACGTAGCCACTTCAGCAGAAGACAATTTACCTCTGCCAACTTCAACCAGAACTCCTGTCATCCGCCTGACCTGTTTCCATAAAAAATGCGAGCCAACAACATGAAAAACAAGCAAATCACCAAAATCATTCACTTTTGAGTGGAGTATCTCAACTTTGGTTGATGACTGCTCAGCATCCTCATCAGTAAAGTACCTGTAGTCTTTCAGCCCGGGAAAATTTTTTGCAGCTTCATTCATCAGATTAATATCAAGCTGATCTTTTATCCACCAGACAAACTTTTTACCAAAAGCTGTGCGTCGTCTGCTTATCTGATAAATATAACTTCTGGCATTTGCATCGTGCCTTGCATGAAATTTCGGATGGGCTTCTTCAACATTGATAATGCAGATATCGGGTGGCAACCTGTCATTAATACCATATTTTATCTTTAACGGTGCCAGATCCGTTACAACATCAAGGTGAGCAATCTGACCGGAAGCATGAACACCTCCATCGGTCCTTCCGGCTCCGAAAATATCAATCTGTTCATTCTTAAATAATTCTCTGCAGGCGTCCAGTATTTCTCCTTGAATTGTTTTTCCACCCTTCTGCATCTGCCAGCCTGAGTATCTCGTCCCCTCGTATTCTATTGTTAATTTGAATCTGCTCATTATATTTAAATTAAACAGTGTAAATGTATGAAATATGTCTCCTTAATTGTAATCATGCAAAGATGGTTCGGTGAATGGTTATTTGGGATTGCTTCGCTCCGCTAGCAGCAATGACTGTGTAAGTAAGGTTATTACTGATAGGAATTGAACAGAAGTATTTGAATTTCAGGGTCATTGCGAGGAGCGGAGCGACGAAGCAACCCTTCAATCCCTTGTCGGGATCTAATAAAGAAAAGCGTTTAGATCAAATTACCCTTCTGGCAGAATGTCCTTATCTCTCTTCCGCGTTTATGAAATTTATTACCTCCGGACTGTTTGACTGCTGCCACATAATTATTAATTTTGTATTTGAGTGAGAGAATAATAACTGAACTTGTTGTATATGAAAAACAGATATATGAATCCTTACCTGGCAGGTACTATGTTAGGGATAGTTCTGCTTCTGGCGATGTTCCTTGCGGGTCGTGGTCTTGGTGCAAGCGGTGGCTTCAAATATTGCGTAGTTTCGATTGTTGGTGCTATTGATCGCCCTCATGCGCAGGAATCAATCTACTATAACAAATATTTCGAAGGAGGAAAGAAACCTTTAAAAAACTGGCTCACAATTGAAATACTCGGATTAATTGCCGGAGGATTTTTATCAGGAGCTATCTCTAAAAGACTTAAGTTTAAAATTGAAAAATCTCCAAAGATTTCTAATATCCGACGATTGATCTTTGCTTTCCTTGGGGGTTTGTTCTTTATTTATGGTGCACAGCTTGCCAGAGGATGTACTAGCGGTGCTGCTCTCTCGGGGATGGCTGTTCTCTCTGTTGCCGGATTTGTGACTATGATTGCAATTTTTGGTTCTGCCTATCTCTTTGCGTGGTTCTTCAGGAAAAACTGGATATGATGGGACCAATATCATCACTAATAGCAATGCCGGAATGGCT
>PLLX01000006.1 GCA_003141415.1 Bacteroidales bacterium | reverse complement strand
TATTGCCGGGCCGTTATGTGTAACTCGTGACAACACCAATACGCGATTGACAAAGAATTATTACCTTTGACAAATGAATCTTATCGAGAGAAATATCGACACCTTAATTGAACTTTGTAAACGACACAAGGTTAAAGAGTTATATATCTTTGGATCTATTCTAACCCCTAGATCNNTGATAGCAGTGACATCGATTTTCTTGTTCAGTTTGAAAATATCGATATCCTTGAATACGCTGACAATTATTTTGATTTTAAAGAAAAACTTGAAAAGCTTCTTGGGAGAGAGATCGATCTCTTAGAAAATCAAGCAATTCGAAATCCAATATTCCGAATGATTCTGGACAGAGACAAAAAATTAGTTTATGACCGAGAAACAGCTTAAGCTATTATACGACGTCAAACTCGCTATTGACGATATCGAATCTTACTTTCAAACAGAATCCAAAACTTACGAAAATTATAAAAAGAATTCTCTGCTAAAACGTGCCATCGAAAGAAATCTGGAGATTATTGGAGAGGCTATAAACAGAATTCTAAAGGAAGATCCCTCTTTCCCGATTGAAAACTCATTAAGGATTGTAGGTCTAAGGAATCAAATAATCCATGGCTATGACTCAGTATCAGATGAGAACATTTGGGGNNTTGTTTGTCACGGTTTTTGCAAAGCATTCCTGCCTTCGGGACAGATAACTGCAAGGGGATAAACCGGGACCGCTCCACTGCTCTCAATAAAACATGCGTAAGGTGACAGCCAATCAACACATAAGTAAACTTGTACCGCAACACTCGTAAAGGCCAGCAAATTTGTACCATGACGGCAAAAACCGTTCAATGCTTCGCTCATTACGGCTTCCGAAAAATTGTCTTGCTATGANNTTGCCGGGCCGTTATGTTTAAGCTTTTCATACTCTGCTGACTTATGACAATTCTATTCTGTTAGGGCATAAACATAACTCTCTTAAATAAAATATGGCTACTCTTGACAACTTCGAATTATTTGAATTAGCAGATGATTAAGTGTCTAAAATATATAATGACAATTCTCTTCACATTTGCGTTGACTGAGATTCATGCCCAATTTAGGTCCGATTATGTATTTGGTGTGAATTTGTCAACCTTGACAATAAAAAATAATGGTGTAAGCTATAGTCCAAAAAAATCCATTGGTTTTCATTTTGGGGTATTTTATGAATTCCAATTTAACAAGAATTTTTCTTTACAACCAAGTTTCATATTTTCTGCAAAAGGTACAGATTATAAAATTGATACCTTGGAGTTTTCAATAGCTCCGGCATATATTGAGGTTCCTATTAATGCATCATTCAGTTTTGGCTCAAGGGTCGTAAAAGTATCATTGTTTTCTGGCCCGTATTTTGCCTATGCTTTCGGAGGTTACAAGATGGAGTCAGGAAGTGTATTCAAATCTATTAGTTACGGATCAGGCAAAAATCATGATTTGAGGCCATTTGATATTGGATTTAATCTTGGTGCTAGCGTAAAGATTAATAGCATCCAGATTTCTATTCAATATGGAATTGGTTTGACAGACATTTCACCTGTTAGAACTTCTGCTACTGAAATGAGAAACAAAGTGATCGGGATCTCAATTATTAGGACAAGTAAGAATTTAATTACAACACATGGAAAGTGATTTAAGAAATGTATTAAATTACAATCGCTTGACTGTTACTTTTCACTATTCTCATTTATTAAACTGGACAACAATAAAAATATATATTCCACATAAACAGATTTGTAGTGACACATGATAAATGGCCTAAACATAACTCACCAAAAGAGAATTAGATTATAAATCTGGACAATTTTGGCTACGTTTATGTAAACTTCACAATAATGAATATTAAGTTAATTTTAATAATTGCCTTTTCAATCATATACGGATTCTTTGAGATATTCATGAGTAGGAGACAACAAGGCAAAAGAGGAATCTCTAAATCCGGAGACAAAGGGAGTATTTGGCTGATTACCATTTCAATCTCCATGGGTTATTGGCTTTCTTTTATTATTGCTTCAACAAAAATGGGGCGTATATATCATTGGAATACTTTTTTTATAATTGGTTCTATTTTGGCATTAATTGGATTAATAATCAGAGTTACCTCAATATTGACTCTTAAACAACAATTCACATATACAGTGACAAAGATTGAGAATCATGAGTTAATTGAGACTGGACTATATAAAAGGATAAGGCACCCAGGTTATCTTGGACAGCTGATTATTTTTCTTGGGATTTCTATCTGTTTATCAAATTGGTTATCTGTTTTACTCATGATAATTCCAGTTTTGTTGGGATATCTCAATCGTATAACTGTTGAGGAAAAATTTATGGTTGAACAGATGGGACAAAAATATATTGACTACCAGAAGCGTACAAAAAGATTGATTCCAATGATTTATTAAAATGATTCAAGGGAGGCAATCACATTAAGACAGTAAATAAAAGCCTAAACATAACACGGACAATAAAGGTCATAAGACTTGTCACGGTTTTTGCAAACCGTTCCCTGCTCTTAAGAGAACACAGTATAAGGGGACATCACCGTGATCGCGCCGTTACTCCATAGCAAATCCTGTGTAAGGTGACAGGTGACCTGCTCTCAATAAACCTCGTACCGCGATACTCGTAAAACTCAAATATAATTGTACCTGGACGGCAAAAAACTTGCCATACCCTCCTTGCACCGTGACAGCTTCGCGGCTAAAGTACCAGGACCCTGCCCGGATGCTGCGTCGGGTAACACAACCTCCCTTTATTGCCGGGCCGTTATGGGCAATTGCGCTGACTATAAGACTCTTGCGTAGACAATTAAACGATATCTAATAGTTTACCTTTTTTAATAATCCCACTGCCAGTGCAACATGCCTATAACCGCTTTGAAATAACATCGTTTACAATATGATTAAGGACTTATTACGAGACACTATATGAATCGAGAGACAAAAGCCAGATTTGATAACCAAATATTATCAATTGGCTGATTTTGTTTTAAATACAACCTGCTTCCTCCTAATATTATCGTGATTAATATTTTTGGACGTGAGCAATATATTAAATGAAATATTGTTTTTGAGTTATTAACCTAAACTCCTTTAAACATGAAAGCTCCATTAATAACTTTTTTTGTTTTTTCTATTGGATTATCTTGTTTTGGACAAGAAGTTGAATTTTGCAGTTCACTGAATACTTCTTCAGAGCAAAGATTTCAAAACTCATTCGGTATAGGACTTCAATATCAACACGATTTAAGTAATAAATTTAAGGTGGGCTTAGGAGTTCATTACAATTTTAATAAGTCTCAATTTGATAATATCCCATATGTAGATGCAGATCCAAATTTAATCATAGCAGATAAAATCAATTCAAATTCAAAACGATTTTCCGTCAGGTTAAATATTCAAAGATTTCTTAAGAATAATGAAAATGTATCAATATCTCTTGGCCCTGAGATTAGTTATAATTATCTATGGGGACTAGATCAAATAGAGGAAAAACTGGCACAAACCTCAATTACCTATTATAATTATTCACGAAGCATTGATTTGACAAAAGATTTTGGAGTAGGACTAATTTCAAAAGTAGAAGTCAAAAGTTTTCTTATACCTAAACTTTCATTATGTCTTACAATTCGACCAGAATTGCTAATTGGTAAAGATTTCTTTTCTAAAGGCAGTAATCCAATATTTTCTGGGGGATTAGGATTTACTGAATTTCAAATTGGACTAAAATATAGATTTAAAAAATAACTGCCCATAACACGGACAATAAAGGTTATAAGCTTGTCACGGTTTTTGCAAACCGTTCCTGCTCTCAATTAAACTCCTATAAGGGGATAGATATCCGCTCACAAAATGCATTGTACCGCGACACTCGTAAAGCTCAACCAGCTTTGTACCTGGACTGCAAAAACACATGCCATACTCTCCTCGCACCGTGACAGCTTTGTGGCTAAAGTACCAGGATTCTGCCCGGATGCTTCGTCGAGTAACGCTTACTAATTATACCGCCGGGTCGTTAGCGTTCATTTAATGCTCCTGCAACGTGACTAGACCTTAAAAAAGCTCAATTGCCTTCACCGAAATCAAACAAACGCTAACACATAAGAATAGACTTAGGTTTTGTCGTTAATATTTATTCTAAAAATAGACCTGTAATGAGACATTTAACATTTATCTGTATCATAATTCTTATTTGGGGATGCAATTCCACCAAAAAGGGAAAAATTATTGTATCAGAAAATGACATGAAACAATCAAGAATTGCTTTTTCTGAATTAGAAGAGATATTAAAAAACGATGGAGGAAAACTTTGGAACCATAATCTATATGGTCCAATCTTAATAATTAACCGGGAGACAAGAACAATTTATGCAAATGAGCAGAATGAACCGGGAGAATTAAAAAAACAGGGAGTCTTATTTATTGGCAAATTTCCAGAAAATAGAAATATTGGCAATTCCGTAACAGAGTGGAATGGTAAACTATGGGCCATGGTAGGTTTACCATTGCGTGAAACAAAGGAAGAACGGCTATCTGAATTAATTCATGAGTCATTTCACCGAATTCAGCCGGAAATAGGATTTGATAGTCTCGCAGAAAAACAAAATCTCCATCTTGATACAAAGGAAGGCCGGATTTTCTTGAAACTTGAAATGGAAGCACTAAAACAAGCATTGCAATCAGAGAATCCAGAAACACATATTAAAAATGCATTACTGTTCAGGCTTTATCGTCAAAAACTATTCCCATATTCAGATATTTCTGAAAACTCATTGGAAATCAATGAAGGAATTGCAGAATATACTGGTTCCATTTTGTGTGGCCTGAACAATTCTGACTTGCAAAAACATTATTCAGCGCAAATTGATTTATTCTTCACAATGCCAACTTTTGTGCGCTCTTTTGCCTATTTCACTATCCCAATTTACGGATATTACATGAAACAGAAAGATTATTACTGGAATCAGAAAATAACCAAAAAAACAAATTTGACAAAATTTATTTCCTGTTTTTTCAATGTAAGTTACACAAAATTAGATCCTGATAAGGTTTTGATTATTGAAAAATCCTATAACCTTGACTCAATTTCTAAATTCGAAGAAAAAAGAGAGGGGATTCGATTAGGACTGATAAAAAAATATAAAGCTCAATTTCTTGAAGACAGTGTATTAACTATAATGTTGGAAAAGATGGAAATTGCATTTAATGCGAAAAATGCCATGCCGTTGGATTCATTTGGAACTGTATATCCGAATCTAAGAATAACAGATAATTGGGGAATCTTAACTGTTGATAGCTGCAGCGCTTTAGTAAGCCCAGATTGGAATTATGTGACAATTTCATACCCAAAGATGATAACTGATTCTTTGATTACCGGAAAAGGATGGAAATTGAAACTTAACGAAGGCTGGAAGCTTGAAAAAAAGAACTTAAAATATATATGAACTAAATAATAACGAAA
>PLLX01000095.1:4029-7588 GCA_003141415.1 Bacteroidales bacterium | reverse complement strand
TTCGTCGTTATCTTTAAATTCTGAGAGTCTCTGTTCGCTTTCATTCAGTTTCCGATAGTTTTCAAAATCATCTTTTTCAACATCAGATATCCGATGCGGGAGGATCGAATGAGGAAGACAAACTAAAATGATGATTAATATTAATAGTATTTTTATCTGTTTCCATGTTTTTCTGAACATAACACCTTAAAGATTGTTTAAAGAAGTAAAAGTAAATTTTTAGACATGAAAATAAATAAATTGAGCTTATTATTTTTATTATTGACATTTTCTATGACAGGTTTCGCGCAATCTTCAGGATTTTATGATTTCAAGGTAAAAACTCTTGAAGGAAATGAATTTGATTTTGCTTCCCTGAAAGGCAAGAAAGTAATGATAGTAAATACCGCCTCAAAATGTGGGTTTACTCCTCAATATAAAGATCTTGAAGAGGTGTATGTGAAGTACCATGATAATCTGGTAATTATAGGATTTCCTGCTAACAACTTCGCAAGCCAGGAACCTGGAACCGCTGCAGAGATCAGAAAATTTTGTACTGAAAATTATGGTATCACCTTTCCTTTGATGGAAAAAATCTCTGTTAAAGGCAATGATATGGCTCCTATTTATAAGTGGCTTACGTCGAAAGAGAAGAATGGAGTCATGGATTCGGAAGTAAAATGGAATTTCCAGAAATACCTCATTGATGAAAACGGAAAACTGGTTGATGTGATATATTCAAAAGACAAACCAACTTCGGATAAGGTAATTGCCTGGATTTCTTCAAAATAGTATTTCTTTTTTTTCTAATCAAGATAATTCAAGGTTGTTTCGTTGAATACTAACGAAACAACCTTTTTCTTTTTAGAGGGTAATTAAAAGAATATTTTAATCTTGTAAATTCTGAAAACCCAAAGTCAATAATCTTAATCTATATCAAATTGAACCCTTAATTATGTAAATTTGGCAGAGTTTTTATTCGCATTCTTTCGAAAAAAAGAGTATTAGTGAAACCTATAAGCAGGATTCAGTTTATATTGAAGAAAGCAATGCATGATATAAAAAACATTCATTGTATTAAATTTGAGCCTATATAAAATAAACTCACTATGCCACTAAATATTCCGGATAAACTGCCTGCAATAGAAATCCTTCAGAAAGAGAATATTTTTGTAATGGATGAATCACGTGCATCAAGTCAGGATATTCGCCCGCTTAAAATAGCATTGCTGAATCTGATGCCTGTAAAAATCACAACTGAAATTGATTTAGTCAGGTTATTGTCTAATTCACCCTTGCAGGTTGAGATTGATTTTATTAGTCTAAGGACCCATATTTCGAAAAATACACCAAAAGAACACATGCTGGCTTTTTACAAAGATTTCAATCTTATAATTCACAATAAGTATGATGGACTTATCATTACAGGGGCACCGGTTGAGCAAATGCCGTTCGAAGAAGTGATATACTGGAAAGAGCTGACTGAGATTTTATCATGGGCAAAAAGTAATGTAACATCTTGTATGTTTATTTGCTGGGGTGCACAGGCTGCGCTTTATCAATATTATGACATACCAAAATACCCGCTTGATAAAAAAATGTTTGGGGTTTTTGAACATACTAAGACAGACTCTACTAATCCAATCCTGAGGGGATTTGATGATGTTTTCTTTGTACCGCATAGCCGTCATACCGAAATAAGAAAGGAAGATATATTGAAGGTTCCCGAACTGATAATTCTTTCCGAATCCAGAGAATCAGGTGTATACATGGTAGCATCACGCAATGGCCGTGAGTTTTTTCTTACCGGGCATTCGGAGTATTCACCGGAAACACTTGACATAGAGTACAAAAGGGATTTGGCTAAAAATCTACCCATTGAGATGCCGAAAAACTATTATCTTGATGATAATCCCAATAATCCTCCGGTTGTACGTTGGCGCTCGCAAGCCAATATGCTGTTTGTAAACTGGCTCAACTATTTCGTCTATCAGAAAACGCCATACAATATTGAAGCTATAAAGTAAAGAGTTCTTTATATCCTGACTGAATTTTTTAGTGTTATAAATATGATTAAATATTACGGTGCTCTGCACCTATGGTTATGTTTTTAAAATGTATTTCTACAAATATTTTGCAGCTCTGCTGCATTTAATGGACCAATAAGGTGCGGAGCACCATAATATTTGTAGATAAATGTTTATCGTGAAGGACATAGGTGCAGAGCACCGGAATATTTATATTAAATCATTGAAATTACATATATTAACAAATAAGATTTTTTAAAATAACAAACAATATCAATTTAAGATTATAATTTGGGTGTTGCAACGCTGAAAACAGAAAAATTATTTAGAATTCCCATCAGATAACAAAAGGAATGAACATCTTTGTCTCTTGCATATAAGCTCTGTAATCATATCCGAATTTTGCCATCATCTCATTCTCTTCAATACGTGCTGTAAAATAGACTGCTATAAGGTTAATCACCCCAAGAATTAACTGAGGAGGCCCTGGATCCTTTAACATCACTCCCGTACCAAGAAGAAATACTGAGAGATACAAAGGATGCCTTATATAACCATATATACCTGATTTTACAAGCAGTGATGTGTTCTCGAAGTTACTGTCCGGCTTCCCTTTTCTTTTAAGCAAGAGATAACCTGTTATAACAACATAAGCTGAAAGTATCAGAAGGATCCAGGAGACTATCTGAAATGGTGAAAATGGATTGACAAACCAAATCTTATAATTTAGTAATATAATAATGAAAACGCTCTCAAATGCAAAGAATCTGGCTATCCCATGATACCTTTTGAATTTAATTGATAAGAACCAGGAAAAGAGTATGATCAGAATGGTTCCAGCTATAAGTATTGCATAGTTCATTGTGAAAAGATATAGGTTATTTAGAAGAAAGTTTCTCATTTGTTTTCTTTAGCCATTTATAAACCTCAATCTGAGATTGGTTGATAATGTCTTTACCGGGCTTAACAAATCTGTTTGATTGGCTTTCATCAAATATTCTTGCTTTAACATTATCACCCCACTGGATTTCAAATATCTTCCTTATTTCGCATTTAATACTCTTGTCAAAGATAGGGCATGTGACTTCGATTCTGTGATCAAGGTTCCTCGTCATAATGTCTGCAGAAGTTATATAAATCTGATCGTTCCCTCCATTACAAAAAATAAAAAATCTTGAGTGTTCAAGGAACCTGTCAACAATTCCAATGGCTTCAATGTTTTCACTCAGTTTTTTTATCCCGGGGATGAGGGATAACATCCCTCTTATGATTAACCTGATTTTGACACCTGCCTGACTGGCCTCATAAAGACAGTTAATTATCTCACTGTCAGTAAAGTTATTAAGTTTCAGGTAGATGAAAGCTTTTTTACCGGCTTTTGCATTTTTAATTTCATTTTCAATAAGTAGAATTATCTTGTTCCTCAGGAAAAAGGGTGAAAGAACAAGATGGTAAAAATTATCCTTTTTATAGTTAACACTGAAGAAGTTAAATGCCTTAAAAACTTCATTTGTGATCTTTTTATCGGTGGTTAAAAGAAGATGATCCGTATA
>PLLX01000095.1:0-3959 GCA_003141415.1 Bacteroidales bacterium | reverse complement strand
TTTCTGACAGCATTAAGAAGGGCATTAATAACGCTTGAGTTCCGTGCAAGCCTGTATAGGGTAATCTGTATAGATGTTACGTTAGGATCAATAGAGGCCTCCCTGAGCAGATCAATGAAATGATCAAAAGGGTGATATGGAAAAAACAGCATTATGTCTTTCTTTTTTATCGCCGACAAAATACTCCTGCCTGGTTGAATATCCCGATGAGGAATTGGAACAAGAGGTTCATTAAATAACTTCTTACGACCAGGATTAGGGAAATTCATGAAATCCTTAAAATTATGATACCTGTTACTTGGTATCGTTACATCATCTGGTCCGAAATTAAGTTTTTTGGTTATGATTTTCAGAAGGTCCTTAGGTATGGTGCGGTCGTAGATAAAACGAACAGGAGTTCCCCTTTTACGTTGCTGTAAACTCTTTGACAGTTTATCAATATAGCTCTCGGATATGTCATCAGCTATCTCAAGTTCAGCATCTTTTGTGAGTTTAATCGTATAGGCAGAAATATCATCAAAATCGAAAATGAAAAATATTTCATTCAGACCAAACCGGATTATATCGTCAAGGAAAATAATGTATTTACCATCATCTTTTTCAGGAAGTAGAATAAATCGGGGCAGTANNATCCTTTTCAATCAGGAAAGGCATAAGCCTGGTTCTTACCTCTTTATGAAAATATTGCCTGACAAATTCGGCTTGCTCCTGGTTAAGCTGTTTCTCATTTATAATATGTGTATTATGCTTTGCAAGTTCATGGAGAAGCCCTGAATATATCTTCTCAAATTTTTCATTATGAGCAAGAACAAT
This sequence comes from Bacteroidales bacterium, assembly GCA_003141415.1. Classification (GTDB taxonomy): domain Bacteria; phylum Bacteroidota; class Bacteroidia; order Bacteroidales; family VadinHA17; genus LD21. The sequence goes on along the minus strand of PLLX01000095.1, from coordinate 3,146 downwards.
TTCATGAATTATCTTCAGGGTGGTTTTTGGATTGTAACCCAATACTTCCTTTGACCTGGAACCAAACATCGAAAGCCTTTTAAGGGTCGCAACTCTAACCCTGAAATATTCATCAAGGTTATTGGAATAGATTCCAAGGAACTTAAANNGCGATCTCCGACCATGTTCTGATATTGAATGAGATACAGACTATACCGCTCTTAGGAATGAAATCGCAACCTTCCTTACAAAGGCTATTTGTAATTTGTGTAAATGAAGGGTTATGTCCAAACAAAGCAGCAGATTCAATTTCTTCACTGATAATGGAAAGAATATCAGGCAGGTTTCGAAGATTCATTTTATAATAAAGGTTGCTTTTCAAAATGACATTTTCAGTATCGATCCCAAATTCACCGGCGAAGATAAATGCTGTTTCCAAAGCTCTGAAAGCAGGACTGGTTATAATAATCCCCGGAGAATTTTCTTTTTCCATGAACTTACGGGCCATCAGTCTGGAGATTATTTTCCCTTTCAGAGTCAGCGATCTTTCGAAGTCAGAAATCTCGGGATATGGATCCTCTGCCTTTCCATGACGAATAAAAATAAGCTTTTTCATTTTACCTTTTTTATTAAAAACATGGAACACTTAAAACCGAATTGAAGTGTTATATACCAAAACTAGTTCCCATACTCTGTGCCTGAATAACCAGTGGGTCATTTGAACCGACAAGCTTTAATTTCCCTGAAACATCTGCGAGAGGAACAGATACTACTTCGTTGTTCCTTAGTGCAACCATCTTTCCGAAATCGCGGTGTGCGATCATGTCTGCTGCAGCAGTCCCATATCTTGTTGCCAGTACACGATCCATGGGAGAGGGAGTGCCACCTCTCTGGATGTAACCCAGTACTGTTTCTCTTGTTTCAAGGCCGGTCAGTTCATTAATCCGCTTGCTTAACGACTGAGCTGCGGAACAGCTGTCCTTTATTGGATTCTTTATCCCTTCTGCCACAACTACGATAGAGTATTGCTTATTTTCACTGACGCGTTTAAGAAGATATTCTGCAATTACATTCTCGTTATATTGAATCTCAGGGATAAGGATAACATCTCCACCTCCTGCAATACCTGAATATAATGCTATCCAGCCAGCGTTATGTCCCATCACTTCAATTATCATTATACGTTTATGGGAATTGGCAGTAGAATGCAGGCGGTCAATAGCTTCAGTAGCAATATTCACTGCTGAATCGAATCCGAATGTAAGGTCTGTGCCCCATACATCATTATCAATTGTTTTGGGAATACCCACTACGTTTAATCCTTCCTGTGAAAGGAGGTGAGCAGTTTTAAGAGTTCCGTTTCCTCCGATGCATACAAGACAATCGAGACCCATCTGTTCATAATGCTCCTTTATCAGGACAGGTTTACTTATTTCATTTTTCCCTTTTCCGTTACTCTTAAATGGTTTCTCTCGTGAAGTTCCCAGAATGGTCCCACCAAGAGTGAGGATCCCTGAAAGGTCTGCCTCTGTTAGTTCACGGTATTCCTTATTTATCATCCCGGTAAATCCATCACTTATACCGACCAGATTCATTCCGTATTTCACAATTGCTGTTTTGCCCACTCCGCGTATAGCTGCATTGATCCCCGGACAATCGCCTCCGGCTGTAAGTATCCCAATTCTCTGGCCCCGTGTTATTTTACCCATTATACTTTAATTAAATTTTAGTTTAAAGCAAATTTAACTCTTTATAAGTAGATTGAAGTTAATAAATTGTTACAAATATTATGATTTTCTCTGTGTTTCTCTGTGTCTTCTCAGTGAATCTCAGTGTAATACCTGATCGGGATAAAATTTATTACACAGAGATACACAGAGATTAAGAGGAGGTTCACGGAGAAATTGATTTTACGAGGTCTTCAGACATCTCCCATAATTTTTGCCCGTTTTCCGGATTGAGCGCTTTTTCATCTGGTTCCTTCCGGCTCATCAGGAAGAGGTAATCAAAAGGCTTATTTTCCAGGTCAGGGGAAGCAGCCAGGTAAATAACCGGGATTGCAGCTTTGGAAGGAGATTTGAAGAAGAGTACAAAAATCAGTTTCAGGAGAGGAAGGAAAATTTTTGGTGCCTCTCTTCCTATATTTGAATTGATGGGTCCAGGGCAGAGTGCGAACACGGAACATGTTAACTCAACTTTGTTGAGTCTTCGTGATAATTCAACTGCAAAGGTGGTCAGGAGTAATTTATAGGTTCCGTAAAGCTCAATGCTTTTATTGATGCCGTATTCCTTGTAAACGCCAAAAGAATCCCAATCAAATTCCCGTGGGTTCCGGTGTGTTTCCGAGGAAACAAAAATGATCCTTGGATGACCGGAACCTGTATACCGGAAGCAATTTTCCTTGAAAAGAAGATTCACAAAAATAAACTTCGACAAATAATTCACCATGAACATCTCTTCAATTCCCTGTGGTGTTTTGCGGCTTTTCTTCGGAACCAGGCCCGCATTGCAGATCAGGATATCGATCTTTCCGAATTGACCGCGTATATCGGCTACCAACCGGTGGATGGATGAAATGTCTGAAAAATCAACCGGAAACATGTGAATATCGCCCGATCCGGTCCTTCTTTTTACTTCTTCTCCTTTTCCCGGGATACCGCTGCGACAAGCCATGATGACCTTTGCCCCTCTCCGGGCCACTTCTACGGCCACTGCAAATCCAAGTCCAGAGCTTGCCCCGTCGATCAGAACAGTCTTGCCATCAAAGCGGTCGGTAAGCTTTAGCGTTCCTGCCGGTTCATGTTTCCGGAAGAGGTCCATGATCCCTGTGAATGTAGCGTTGAAAGCATTGCCGTACTTCTCCTGCTTTTTATCGACCATAGTGTTCTGAGATAAATTGCCGGTACCGGCTTGTATATTTGTCAATATCGGCTTCTGTCANNGAGGGTGTTCCTTTTCATGTTTTTCAAACCGTGTGATCAATTCCGGCGTGATTCCGCCATCCAGCGAGTATATCCTGGAAAGTTCTTTCCCTGCATTCCGGATCAGGTCGTCATAATACAGGTCTGTAAACTTCGCGGGATTGTTAGCTTTTTCACGGTAATCCAAAGCTTTATCCAACATATAGCCGGTCTTTCTGACCCAATGCGCAGCAATTCTTTTTTCAT